>JAISNF010000638.1 GCA_031276415.1 Planctomycetaceae bacterium | reverse complement strand
GCGGACAATTCTTTTGTTACCGTATTTTCATGTGGTTAAGAAAATAGATAGTTACGATAAAAAAAGTAAAACTGATGAAAATGTCAACTATTTGATAATTTGGACGATAATTTGACTTCTTTGGGTTGAATTTGTTTAGCAACGGCTTCGGCGGCGATTTTTCCTGCTGCTTCGCCTAGAACTGTTGCGGGACCGGTAACCCGATAACTCGAATGTGCTAAAAAATCACCACTGATACAACGCCCAGCCATCAAAAGATTATCAATATCCTTGGCAATTAATGCTCGTGATGGAATATCATAAGGCATTGATTTTCCTTCTGGGCGAGATGTTCCTCCATGATTGGTAACGGTGTCAAGTTGATGAACATCAAAACCTGCATGGACTCGGCAAACAGCGTCTTCATGTTTTATTCCTTTCAAAATATCGTCAACAGTAACCTTGTAGAGTCCATGAATTCGTCGTGCTTCACGGATTCCCATTTGTTCCGCCGTCCCAATCAAATGGATATTTTTCCAGACTCCACCAGAGGCACGGAGAGTATTAATGATACGATGAAGTTCTTTTCGTCCCTCGACGGTATGCCGTGTAATGGAACGAGCATCGTCAAAACGAACCTGATAAGCATGATGCATCATCACCCAAAACAAATCCTCGCGGATAGGATAAATTGCCGGCGATTTATAAGTCGGTTCAATACCAAGTGAACGAATCAGTTTCAATAAATGTCCCTTAGATGCGGATTTTTTATCCTGATTTGAACGGATAAACTCTTTCAACTCTTCAAATTTGATACCGTCAATCAAATCTAAAAGAGACCCCGGTTGCATTTGTCCCTCTTCATTTCCAACATCAAAACCACAACCTGATTGAGCCGCAACATCTCCATCACCAGTACAATCGACAATTACCGTCCCTCCCCAGGCTTGTCGTCCGCTCTTAGATTCTGTAACAACGTGTGAAATCATCCGGTTCGACAACTTGACTGTTGCAACGATTTTCGTATGTAAAAGAAAATCAACCGAAGCCTCATCGCAAAGATTTTCTAACAATAATTTAAGTTTTTCTGGATCAAAGGCGAAGGAGGGTGCCGGAATTGGGCAAACGGCATCCATTTCTTTTAACTTGGTTTTGAGTTCAGCCATAATACCAGGTTGCCCGTGATTGATAATCCAAGGTAAAATTCCGGCTGTCCAGATTCCGCCAAGACAACCATTTGATTCCAATAAAAGAGTTTTAGCACCTTGCCGTGCAGCAGCAAGCGCAGCACTAACTCCAGCGGGACCACCACCGCAAATTATCACATCGTAATAACCTCCAATGGAAATTTCGCGGGCTTCCTCACGAAGTGTCGTGGGTAAATTGACAGAATTACTTTCCTCTTTCGCATAAAACTGCATTGCAGCCGCTGTTGTCAAGGAAGTAAATAAACCGGTTTGTAAAAATTGTCGACGTTTCATTTTAGTATAGTTGGGAAATAGTGGTGAATAGTAAATTGTAAAAATTAATTGGTAAAATTAATTGCTAATAAATCGTTTAACGATCTGATAAATCATTACGGGAACGATTTGTTTTGGGTACGATAATTTTCATTTCTTTGTTTTCATGATCGAAAACATGGACGAATGAATAAGCAGCAAACAATGGTTTTCCCAAGGAGTTGGGTATTGATTCCTCATCGGTAGGATCGGCTTCAATTAGTTTTCCATCGAAACCGAAAACACTGACATCATAAGTTCCCGGTGCAATACCGAATTTTTTCGATAAATGAAAATGTCCTTCGTGAATCTCGCAAGTAGTTGATATTGCATTTCGATCTTTGACATCCAAACGGGGCATAAACTGGATTGATCCGATTGGTAATGGTTTACCATCGAATTCGACCGTTCCCCGAATTTCCATGAGAGATGATCGACTACAACTTGTAACAAAGAGAATCGACAATAAAAACAATACAAAATAACGATTGATTTCAAAGGACATATTTCAATTTTTTTTGGTTTCAAATTTTTGAGTGGTTACCTAAACTAATTATCATACAATATTGGATTACGGTGTTATTTGATCACTTTCATCGGCAGTTGCCAATGAAAGCAGGATTACAATGTTAAGCGTATCAGGATGAAACTGGGCTGAACCGTCAGCATAACCGAAATGACAGCCCCCCGGATGATTGCTTCCCCATGCGCCGATATTGTTCAAAACACCTCGGTCATTATACGTTATCATATCACCTGCCAGATAAGCCCGTTTAATTCCGTTGATTGAATAAAACCGATTATTTCCCTTGCTGGACATGTAGTATAATTTCCGATTAGTCGTTGTACTTCCAATAGATGAAATGTAGGTTCCGCGATGCCATGCGCGAAATCCCTTGAATCCCGTCCATGAAATTTCACCAAAAGCGAATGTGTTTGAAGAACCATCCGTTATGGTAAAGAATCCTGTATTTGAGCCACTGTACACCAAACCGTTACAAGCCAATGCGTGTTTTGCTCCTTCAAAAGCCGGAACCGGATATCCGTTTGCGGAAAGTTCCCGATAATATTGGGTATAGTCCGGTGGTCGGAAACCAACAGCACCAGCGTTGGGGTAATAATGAGTGGTACGCCAAAGAAAAAAATTCCGCTCGTCATTATCACTTGACATGGTTTCTTCTTGGGACGGACAAAGTAAAGTACTGAGTTGTGTTTGTGCCGCAAGTTCATTTGGTAAAGCAATATTTGCCGGAGAATCAACTTGTGTACCACTCGTCCCACTACTGAAACGTTTGTAATTCAAACTAAAATTGAGAGTTGAGTAAAGGGAACTTTGTTCAAAGAAGGGAAGCAATCTTGGAAATGTTCCCATCCAATGCCGATTTGACTTTCCGCCATTCCATTCGGGATAACCTTCTGGTGGAAAGGCATTGTTTACATCGTGATAGTTTTGCATCGCGAGATTCAATTGTTTGATGTTGTTTGAACATCTCATTCGTCTTGCAGCCTCCCTTGCCGCTTGAACTGCCGGTAACAGTAACGCAATTAACGCTCCGATAATCGCAATTACTACAAGTAATTCTACCAACGTAAATCCAACAAAAGAACGAACCTACATAGTTTTTTCTCCTAAATTGAGAAGTGAAAATTTAAACAGATTACATAACAAATAATCTGTTTTGGTTATAAAGTGGGAAACAAACTCAACGCCGAGAAACGGCAACAGAAATATCGCTCTTAGATTAGGAGCGACACGGTTATAAAAACAGGTTCATTCCCACCGACAAAAGTGGTGCATTACGGATTTAATTTGTAATGCTGAATTATACCCGCGAAGTTACACGCGACGCTCCCTCAGCGGGAGACACGCAACTTTGTAACTTCACGGTAATATTCTACCCGGAAAATCCGGTTGTCGTGTAGAAAATTACACTTCGCCGACGCGATGTTATAACTGTTGACGTACTCGATTTTTTAACACCCGAACAAAAATTCGGGCAATTTATTTTTCAAAACGTAATTTGGTCTCCAAATGTTGAAATTAAAAACTAAATTAATTATCGGATATTTTACAAAATAAGTTAAACCTGTCAACACCAGGAACAAAATTTTTTTTATCGCATGTTTTGTTGTTTTGTATTCTCAAAAAATTATCAGCGATTATCAGTGATTATCAGCGTCCTCTGCGGACTTGTTTCTTGTTTCACAACCTTCTGTGGTTAAGGAAATTGACTGTTCGTATAAATTGTGTTTTCAAAATGTGAAACTTTTAGTAATTTTCGATAGTTAAATTGTTCATGATTTTATAGATCATCTCCATATTGACGTGATTACGTACATGATTAGCCAATTTATTGTATTGCTCTTCTTTGAACGTTTTGAAATTGAACGGATTATTTTCTTCTGATTTTCGTACATAAGGAGCGAGAATATAATCTATAATATTACAATTATCGAGAATCCCGTGAATATAAGTTCCAAAACATCGGGAATGAAGAAAATATCCGTCATGACTGCCGTCATTCAATCGGTTTAACGGTACGATTTTTTTTTTGTTGACAGGAATTGTTGTTCCCATGTGTATTTCATATCCCGTACATTGTTCTTGTTGATCCAGAAACGAAAATTGAATCTGCCGCGTAATTTTTTCCCTTTTAATTTCCGAACAGATTGGCAATAACCCCAGACCGGGTAAATGTACAATATCACTTTCAATTTGTTCAGGATCACTGATGTTTTGTCCCATCATCTGATAACCGCCGCAAATACCGATAACTGTTGCGCCGGAATGAAACGCCTGAACAATACTTTGCGCAACACCATTTTTTCTCAAATCGCAAAGATCAGAAAGAACACTTTTACTTCCCGGAATAAGAATGATATTCGCTTTGGCAATTTCTTTTGTATTATTCGTGTAATAAAGATGAACGCGAGGATCACGTTCCAAAATATTGAAATCGGTGAAATTGGAAAGATGACGTAACAAAATAACGGCAACATTTATTTTTCCGAAATCAGATTTTTGATTCTTAATTTTTAATGTAACGGAATCTTCTTCATCAATATAAATATCATGATAATAAGGGATAACACCAATTACCGGAATTTGACACAAATTTTCCAGCATTTTAATTCCCGATTCAAAAAGCCGCAAATCACCTCTGAATTTATTGATGATAATTCCTCGTACATATTTTCGTTCTTCTTCGGTGAGTAACAAAATTGATCCGTAAACAGACGCAAAAACTCCTCCGCGATCAATATCCGCAACTAAAATAACATTGGCTTTCGCATGAAGAGCCATCGTCATGTTGACGATATCCACATCACGCAAATTGATTTCAGCAATACTTCCGGCTCCTTCCATAACAATAGGATTGTAACGATTTTGTAAACGGTCATAAGCCGCACAAACTTCTTTTCGTAACAATTCGCGACCTTCTTTCTTAAAATATTCATACGCATTTTGATTTCCGATTGGTTTACCGTTGAGAATAACCTGACAAATTTTGTCACAGGAAGGTTTTAACAGTACAGGATTCATATCGGTATGACAGGGAATTTGTGCAGATTCAGCCTGTACTGCTTGTGCCCGTCCAATTTCGTAACCTTCAGGCGTGGCATAAGAATTTAAGGACATGTTCTGTGACTTGAAGGGCGCAGGATGATAACCGTCCTGCAAAAAAATGCGGCAAAACGCCGAAGTAATCACACTTTTACCGACATCACTTCCTGTTCCGGCAAACATGACCGGATGCAATCGCTCTTTCTGTTTCATTTTATCTGAAAATTTATTACAAAATCATAGTAACGATCATGTTTTTAATCACAAAAAAATCGGAAAAAAAATGTCCGCAGATTACGTTTTTTCTTGTCAATCCTGATGAATCAATTCCTTTAATTTGGCAATAATTGTTTCATAGCCGTTTATTTTTTGGGGAATAGAACATTTTGAACAGTTTTTGATTTGCTTTGTCTCGCCTACATATTCAAAATTTCCGCCGCATTGATCGCCCAAAAAATAAAGAGGACAATAACAAAATAAACAATTAAACGTTTCCGTATCAACATCCTGATGACACGGAAAATACATACATTCCGTATTTCTAAAAAATTTGTAACTATTTTTCATGGTTCGGTATTTTCTTTGAATTTTATTGTTTCATATAAAATAGCGTTCATAATAGCAGCAGCGACATTGCTTCCGCCCTTTCTCCCGCGTGAAACAATAAATGGAATATCAAGTTCCATAATCAATTCTTTGGATTCCGCAACATTAACAAAACCAACAGGAACCCCAATAATCAGACACGGCTTACAATATCCGTGCAAAATCATTTCGTACAATTTAATAAGTGCCGTCGGCGCATTGCCGATAGCAAACAAAATCGGATCAGTAACATTTTGAACCGCAAATCCCATCGCCGCCGCTGAACGAGTTGTTTCATTCTTTTTCGCCCGTTCAGAAACTTCGGCGGAATCAATAAAACAATACACAGAACTGTTTAATTCTTCAAGACATTTTTTATTGATACCCGCCTTGACCATTTTTGTATCAGTTACGATATTAACGCCTTGTTTCAGAATATTCATCGTCTGCTCCAAAACATTATCCGAAAAAACAAGATTATCGAGATAATCAAAATCTGCCGTTGTGTGAATAACGCGTTGAATAATCGCAGCGTTTTTACCAAGCGGCTGCTTATCTTTCAATAATCCGGCAATGATTTCAAAACTCTTTTTTTCAATCTCAATGGGATTCGTGATAAACTTTTTGTTATCATTATTGGGATCGTAATTCATTTTGCTACAATTTGTTTCTTTTTTATTTTGTTTCTATAACGGATGCATGTTTTGATTAGTCTTTCGGCAAATTTCGGATTACCCAAAAAATGAATATGAGGATAACCGGCAAAAATATTTTTCGTCGCAACAATACAAGGATAAGAATTACCGTTGCTAATTTTAGTTGCGGTAAAATCATTGCCCTCGTAACTGCTTCGTGAATAGTGAAAAGAATGAGCATTAATCGTTTCACCCCGCCGACAAAGCATATTATCGTGATTAGCGACAAGTTTAATGTAACCAAAATCCTGAAGCCGATCCGTCATTTGGGCATGACCGCGAATGATTCCGGACATGGAATATTGTGTTCCATGAATATCGGTCAGACTTTCCTGCAAATACATAAACCCGCCGCATTCCGCATAAATCGGTAAACCGCGGTTATAATAATAACGAATATTTTCATGAAGTGCGGTATTCTTTTCTAATTTCGTTGCATAAAGTTCGGGATAACCGCCACAGAAAATAAGACCGTCGGCATTTTCCGGTATTTCATGATCACGCAACGGCGAGAAAAAATGTAACATCGCACCGAGATTCTTGAGAAGTTGATAATTGTCTTCATAATGAAAACAAAAAGCATCATCGCAAGCCGCATAAAGATTAACAGAATAAAAATGTTTCTGAAAATCTATGTTCGGATTAATGTTCAGATTAAAACGAAAATTCGTTTCGTTAATTTTTTTTGCGTTTGCCGCCAGTTCTAAAAGTGTTTCAAAAGAGATTGATTTTTCGGCGTTTTCCGCAAGCAATGTAATTTTGTTTTGAATATTTGAAATTTCGTTTGCCGTCAACAATCCAAGATGTCGCGATTCAATCTGAGCCTCCGGTATTTCCGGCATGAAACCAATCACGCGGATTCCAATGTTGTTTTCAATCATTTGCTTATAAAAAGGAAATGCCGCCGAAGTGATACGATTAAGAATAATCGCAACAACATTATTTTTTTCAAAGTTCAGAAAACCTTCAATTTCTGCACATAAAGACAACGATTTTCCTTTCGCATTGACAATCAGCACAACGGGAGTTTCTGTAATTTGTGACAAATAATTAGTTGAAGCCTTGCTTTTATCGCCGATTCCGTCATAAAGTCCCATCACACCTTCAATGACGGCAATATCACAGATTTGTGTGTGTGTCTGTAAAGAATAACGTACACCATTTTCACCCATAAGAACGGAATCAAGATTATATGTTTCCATTTGCGTAACTTTCGTATGAAACATCGGATCAATATAGTCCGGTCCGCATTTAAACGAAACAACATTTTTGTTTTTTCGTTTCAGTACGGAAAGTATTGCGCATGTTATCATTGTTTTGCCGCATCCGCTTCCGGTTCCTGCAATCATGATTCGCATAATTCCCTCCGCATTCCAGTAACAATATAAACCGGATTTTGTGCCGTCATTATATCGTAACTTCCGATTTTCTTCGACTTTGCAATATTAACACAAATTGTTTCCGTTTCATTTAATCCGCAGGACAGATAGGCATTGAGAATTTGATTCAGATTTTGCAGAGAAATAATATTAGCAACGATTTTAATTTTCGGATTCATTTCAACCAATGTTTTAACAATTGTATCAATATTTCCCGAACTTCCGCCGATAAATACTTTGTCAGGAATAGGAAGTTGCGAAAAATGTTCGGGAGCCAGAGTTTTTATAACAATAATATTGAAAGCACCGTGTTTAATTCTGTTATGTTTAATCAAATCAAGAGCCGCCTCATTTTTTTCAATGGCGTAAACAACTCCTTCAAATGCGCAATGCGCCATTTCCACCGACATGGAACCGGTTCCCGCTCCAATATCGTACAAAATATCTTCCGGCTGTATTGCGAGTTTTCTAAGGGCAAGACATCGTATTTCTTCTTTAGTCATTGGCACCTGACCGCGAATAAAATCAGCATCACAAACAGGTATCGACGGAATTTGTGCCGATTCGTTTTCGATGTACATGACCGATAAATCGTCAAAAATTAAATCCTTCAATGTTGCCGGCGTTCCTGTAACAATTTTCTCTTCCGAACAGGACAACTTTTCGCCAATCTGAATTTTCACATCGGTTAAACCGTTTTCGTGCAAAATTCTGCATAAATCATGTGCTTTGTATTGTCCGCCGGTCAGTACAAAAATTTTTCTGTTATATGCTGTTTGTGCAACAATATATTCTTTTCTTCCATGTACACTAATCAGTTTTGCGTCATCATACGGAACCGCAATTTTTGCACTAAAATATTGGACACTGCTGATTCCGTTGACCAACTCAATTTCGTACAAATTTGAAAATTCTTGTACAAGTTTTCGCGTAATACTGAAAAAACAGCAATCTCCGCCGACAAGAACCGCTGTTGTTTCTGAACGCGGAGTGTTTAATTGTTGCATCAATTCGGACAAATCAACATATTCGACAGCGGGATCATTTTTATAAAACCGTGAAAGCGTCAAAACTCTATCGGCTGATCGAATAACATCGACGGCTTTTTTTGTTCGAAAATCATCGTGTCCAACTCCGAAACCGACAATAAATAATTTTTTCATCAGAAATTACTCCTTGATACGATCCGCAAGAATATCGGCAAGACGATAATCAATTCCCAGTGATTGCCCCATGATGACCTTAATTTCAGGATATTGCATCATACATTGCTTGATCATATTAGGAATATCTTCTTTCAAATGAATCCCTGAAAAAAGAAAATAAGGGACAACCTTTATTTCTGAAACTTTTTTCTCCGCAAGCGCAGCAATGCCTTTTTCCAATGTTTTATCGCTAAATTCCATAAAAGCATATTCGATACAAAATTCAGGTATTTTTTGTTTCACCATATTTAAAAGTGAAATCAAGACTTCTTCTGTTTCCTTAATACGGCTTCCGTGAGCCACTACCAAAATACCTCTCATTTTCCTAACTCCTTTCTTTATTATTGTAATATTATAATGTTAATAACTTAAATACAACAAAATATCGTATCCGATAAACTTGTTACTAAATATCAAGTTACAATATTATGTGCTCAATTTCTCCGACAAGGCGCATACTGTTCCGATAATTACAACAGACGGTGAAACGACGTGATTTTGTTGCGACAATTCAAAAAGTGTTTCTAAAGTTCCGACGAATTTACGTTGAGTTTTTAATGTAGCGTTTTCGATGATGGCGGCTGGGATTTGTCCGTCCATACCGGCTTCGAGAAAACCTGTACAAATTTTTTTCAACGACGCAATGCCCATCAAAATAATAAGTGTACCGTTTAATCCCGCGAGACGTTTGAAATCAATATCGAGTTCTCCGTTTTTTTTAGCATGTCCTGTAACAATATGCAGCGACGAAGAGTAATCCCGATGCGTTAAAGGTATTCCCGCATAAATTCCTGCGGCAATAGACGACGAAATTCCGGGAATCACTTCAAAGGGAATATTATTTTTGTGCAAAATTTCAAGTTCCTCACCGCCGCGTCCGAATACAAAAGGATCACCGCCCTTCAACCGGACAACATGCAATCCAAGTTTGGCTTTGGAAATCAACAGAGAAGCGATTTCATCCTGCGAAATCGGATGTTTACCGGCATGTTTTCCGACACAAATTTTTTCAACTGTATCAGGAATCATCGAAATAATATCTTCCCCGACAAGCCGATCATAAAGAACAACATCGGCTTCTTTTAACCGATTTAATCCTTTGATGGTCATCAATTCCGCATCACCGGGTCCAGCACCAATAAGTGTTACTTTCATTTGATTATCGTTTTGAAATTGGTTAATGGTTACTATTGTTGTTCAATAATTCACGAATTTGTTCCGCCTTAATACGCACTGCGTGATGATCACCTTTTTTTGAAACAAGACCTGCTAAAAAGGCTTCATTTTCCATAATTGCAGGGAAATAACAGTTACATTCATTTTTGCAATCGGAAACAATAACAAAAATACCTTTTTCTTTCGCATCTTGCGAAATACGACGATTCACCTCACGATTATCAGTGGCGGCGATTATCAATAAAGGATGAAAATGATCAATATCGCTTTTTTCGTACTTTTTATTAACAAAAAGAATGGACTGTTGTTGAACCATTTTTTGTAATTCTTTTGTAATCGAAGGCGAAATCATTTTTATTATTGCACCAAAAGAATATAATATTTCAATTCGGCGTTGCGCTATATTACCACCGCCGACAACAAGTATGTTTTTGTTGCACAAATCAATAAAAAGCGGAAAAAAATCATGCCGGTTTTGTTCCCGCTCAACTGGTTTTAATAACGAATTTATATTCGCAACAGATTGAGAATTTTGATTCTTATCGGATACAATATTTTCTTTAATATGAAAGTAATCCAATAATTCCGCATAGGAAAATCCGGTTTCTTGTTTTGGTCGCATAAGAACGATTACACGACAACCGCATTGTTTTGCGGCGGTGATTTTTGTATCAAACCCGCCGATTGTACCGGAATCTTTTGTTACTAAAAATTGGGCTTGAGTCATATTAATCATTGCCGTATTCATCTCTTCACTGACAGCACCTTGAATACAAATAATATTTGAGTTACGAAATCCTAAGTCAATCGTTTTGTTAAGCGAATCCGTCATCGGAAGAATTCTTACGAAACTTCTTGACGCAAAATTTTTCACTTTAATAAAATGTTCCAGTTCCTTACTGCCAATGGTAAAAAGAATATTTCCTGTTTCACAATTTAGTAAATCAACCGCATCATCAGGACGGCTAACGTATGTAACATAAGGATTTTTAACGCTTTCACTTCGCAAAAGTCTTAAATATTGCACATTAACATTACGACATGCCGAAGAAATATTTTGTGTTGCCAAATCAGCATAAGGATGTGTTGCGTCAATAACATAATCAAACGAGTGTGTTTTTATGTAACGTGTCATTTCCGTTTCGTCAAGTCGTTGTGCGATAACGGTAAAATGAAGCGGTTCGGTGAAAAGATTTTTAGCGTAGTCTGTTGCAACAATAAGTGTTACGTTCACGTTATGATTAGCAAGCACGGTTGCAAGTTTTCCCGATTCTGCTGTACCGCCGAAAATGAGGACATTCATTATTTGTAACTCCAATCAGTTTTTGTGTCAATCCCAAATTTTGTCGTAACTTTAATTTTTTCTTTCAATGTGATAACCTCTTGTTGTAACTAATTTCCCATGAATTTGTTTTGTATCGGAATTTCCGACAATCACGATTGTCAGCATATCGACATGGATAGCGGACAATTCTTGTAACGAACATAAATGATATTGACGGTTATTTCGTAAAGCGTTCCGAACATAACCGCATTGTGTTTGAGGATTTTTATGTTTCAATAATATTTCACAGGCAAGCCGCAGTGAATCTGTACGATTTTTACTTCCCGGATTGTAAAGGCAAACGACAAAATCACCCAACGCCGCCGCTTCCAAACGTTTTTTTATTGTTGACCATGACGTGAGCAGATCGCTCAAACTAACAACTGCAAAATCGTTTGCCAGTGGCGCACCCAGCAATGCGGCAGCGGCAATTGCCGCAGTAATTCCCGGTACAATTTCAATTTCAATATCTGTTTCATTTTCCGACATTTCCATGAGTAACGATGCCATTCCGTAAATTCCTGCATCTCCGCTTGAAATAACTGCAACTTTTTTTCCGAGTTTCGCTTTTTGAAACGCTTTTTCACACCGCGCCGTTTCACTTTTCATTCCTGTTTCAATAATTTCTTTTCCTGTAACTAAATCAGGAATCAGTTTCAGATAGGACGTGTAACCGATAATCACATCGCAATCGGAAATGATTTTCTCCGCCTGCGGTGCCATATAATTTTTGTCACCCGGTCCGATTCCTACTGCATAAATTTTCATCAAATCAAGTTCCCCTTTAATGTTGCGATTTATCAAAACAAACTTTCCAATTTTCTTTGGCAATTGCAAGAGTGATTCCGGCATTGACGGTTTTACTCATGATGATTTTACCGTGTTTCGAGGCGAGATAAGCGGATGTTTCACAAATATTGCCGACACCGGTTACCGAGTGAACAAATTCTGAACAAGAAAACAAGTTTTCCAACTGCCGCAATTTCTCTGCCGGATATGTATGAAACGGAATGTTATAATAATTCGCCAGTTTGAGAATTGCTTTTTCGTTCTTTTTCAAATCAATTGACGAAAGGCTACCGATCCATTCAACGGCAATATTTTGTTCCTTTAATGTCTTTTGAAAAAAATCATTTAGTTTTTGAAAGGCGATATTTCGTACAGTTCCAATACCGATATGAAAACATTTTGGTAACAGATGAAGTGTTCGGGTAAAGGGATTGTAATTTGATTTCGTACCAATATAAATACCGATGATTCCTTTATTCTTAATAATAACATGATTGGGCGGCTGACCGGTTATTTCAAATTCGCTTGTTAGTCCGACGTTCCGTTTTTTCAATAGTTGCAACGATATTTCTTTAATCATTTTCGGATTAATTATAACGTAACCTTTTTCTACCGCAAAAGTATCAACGGCAAAAACGTCGTTCACATCGGTTGCCGTAGTCAATACGGGAATAGCGTCAATAAGTGTGGCGATTTGTTCCGCAAAATGATTTGCTCTGCCGACATGTCCCGATAATAATGGAATAACGTAACGTCCTGTTTCGTCAATAACGATAACCGCCGGATCGGTCATTTTATTTTGTAACAGCGGAGCAATCGCCCGTACCGCAATTCCGGCTGCTCCTATAAAAACAAGAATATGACCCTTCTTAAAAATTGAAACAATATAATCTGCAAGTCGTTTGACTCTTTTATGATGGAGAACAAATTGTGAATCTTTGCGTAATTTTTCCGCAATACGTTTTGCAAGTTTATCGCCATTGGGAGTGAATGACATGAGAAATAATCTAAACATGATCTTGCCCTCCGGTTCGATATCCGTGCGTAAATTCAGGATGATAAAGTTGGGAACGATCATAAGAATCGCCCAAAAAACGACCAACCAAAATTAAAACTGTTCGCGTAATATTATTTTCTTTTCCGGCGTCATTAAGTTTGCCGACAGTAGTTTTTATAACAATTTCATCTGACCATGTAACTTTATACACAATTGCCGCCGGAGTATCTTCTGCATATCCGCCCGCCAATAACTGTGCGGAAAGTTCCGATAATCGGTTGCCGCTGAGAAAAATAACCATTGAAGTTTGTATTTTAGCAAGTTCGCAAATTGATTCTTTCGGCGGAACAGGAGTTCGCCCTTCCATTCGGGTCAAAATAACCGTTTGGCTAATACCCGGTAACGTATATTCCATGCCCAACACAGCCGCCGCTGCGGAAAACGAACTCACGCCGGGAATGATTTCGTATCGTATATTTAATTTCCGTAACCAGTCAACCTGTTCGCGGACAGCCCCATAAATACTAGGGTCTCCGGTGTGAAGCCGCACAGTAATTTGTCGATTCTTTTCATGTTGTAACATAATATTCATTACTTCTTCAAGCGTCAATTTTGAACTATCATAAATATCGCAACTTTTTTTTGTTCCTTCCAACAAATCGGTATTGACTAAAGAACCCGCATAAATGATACAATCCGCCTGTAACAAAATTCTGGCTCCTTTGATTGTTAACAGTTCTTTGTCTCCGGGACCTGCGCCTACAAAGTAAATCATTTTTTGTTCTCCCTGACGAAAATGACAGAAAAATATCCTGCCTGATCCGTTTTACCGTTTTGATTAAACTCGCTAATCGTTTCAAAAATTTGTTGCCCCGTCATTGTACAACGTGAAACGATTTTTGTTTGTTCGGATAATCCATGCCGTTCCAGCATGTTCAAAATTTGCCGTAAATTTTTTCCCGCTTTCATAATAATTTTGTTACCGGGTAAATCGATCCAATCTTCAATTTTTTCTCCGCAACCCGCCGGAATAATTTGTAACGGTTGATTTCCTTCGCAAAGCGGAATATTCAGCAAGGCGGCAACTGCCGAATATGACGTAACACCGGGAATTATTTCCGTTTCAAAACCTCGTGAGGAAACGAGTTTATCAACGTAACAATAAGTGGAATAAACCGACGGATCACCAAGCGTAACAAATCCGACGGAGGTTCCCGATTCTAAAACTGTACAAATTTCATCCGCAACCAAAATCCGTTGCCGTTTCCTTTTTTCTTCATTCTGTTCCATTGAAAAACGGCATTCTAAAATTCTTTTTCCCGTCAAATATTGTTCGACAACCGAAAACGCCGTCCGATCATTACTCTCAACAGCGGGAACAGCAACAACTCCGCATTGTCTGATAATTCGTATCGCTTTCAACGTCAGCAGTTCCGAATCTCCGGGACCGGTTCCAATACCGTACAATTTACCATTCATCGGGAT
>JAISNF010000108.1 GCA_031276415.1 Planctomycetaceae bacterium | reverse complement strand
CTACTGAGGTTTTTTTGGTGAATCGTTTTGTTAGGAAAATTAGGTTGAAATGAGGTTATCGAAAATGAACACGAAACCATTGAGGCAATTCTATGGAATAGTTATAAATTCAGCCGTGAACGGTTACTTAGAAAATATCATCTGGAATATTCTATTTGCCAATCCTGTAAATTCTGTTAATCCCGTCGAAATTTGTTGATTTTGTTCAAAAACGCAAACCGAATTGTCAAATGTGAGAAATATACTATTCCAGAACATTGATTATTTTTTCCTACGCCCCGAAGGAGTAACATACAATAGTTGATAGTGAGTAGTTGAGAGTACCGCAAGCGGATTACTAACATTGCGACAATAATTCCTCTTGCGTAACTCTCCACTATCAACTATCATATACTGCCCTTTCAGGACGTTGATTGGTGGGGATGGTGAACCCTACCCGTTGGGTAGGGCTGGCTTGTGTTGCCCCTTCGGGGCGTAGGAAACACATCATTTTACGTTACTTGAAAGATTATAAAATGGACAGTTACCTTGTTTTCTGTGTATTTAATGGTTCAAAAAAAAAAAATCCTCTCTGTGCTCTCTGTGGTTAAAAATAAAATAGATAGTTGCCTTTGTTTTTATTATTGCTTTATTTATCATCACAAAAAACAATAACAAAACTTCAAAACAAACTTGACCAGTTTCAGGAAAGGAAATAAAAATGTACGAATACCTTACCATTCTTTTTCAAATTGTTTTTATTACGGTAATTGTTTTTTCAATTATTAGGGCGTTATTTTTTATGGCGATCAAAAATTTTCAGGATATATGTTATACCGATGCTGTTCAACTTGAATTAGATGTTAAAAAAAAGTTGGAAAAAGGTCTCATTTCGGAAGAAATCGCCCAACGTCGTATCCAAAATATTGTAACGTTCAGGAAAGGTGTAGTAAAAAACGACACCTTAACAGTTGTAAACAATCTGAAATCAATTGTCGAAAGTGTCGAAAGTGCTGATACCGACGATCAGGAAATTGCTGGTACATTATTCCGTATTTGTTGGTTTTATATTGCTACTAAATCACTTGCGGCTTTTCTTATATTGGTAGTAGTTTTCTTTACAATCATAGAACCGCCGCAAAAACAAAAACCAATTAATTATAGGCATGTGCGTAAAACGAAAATGAATAACGATTTGTTTTCGATACTTAGTTCTATTCCATTTTCACGGTTTGTAAGACAATAAAGAAACATGCCGTTAAGTTTTTTTACTAACTTTTTTCGGTTTTTAAGACAAAATTTCTTTTGTGTGCTTATTTATCATTTTCAGATTTTTTATTGATACTTTATTGATTTTATGATTTACGGATCCATTTGGCGAGGGTATTGAACAGTAGTGCCTGATCTATTGGTTTTGTGATGTGATCATTCATTCCGGCTTCAATACTTAATTCCCGATCTCCCGTCATTGCATGCGCCGTCATCGCTAAAATCGGGAGATTACTAAACCGCGGATCAGAACGAATAATTTTTGTTGCCTCCAAACCGTCCATTTCCGGCATCTGTATGTCCATCAACACTAAATCATAATGATTGTTTTGAATCATCTCCAACGCAATCCGCCCATTAGACGCCACATCCACATTAAATCCCTCCATTTTAAGCATCTCCGTTGCCACCATCTGATTAATCCGATTGTCCTCCGCTAAAAGAATTTTGGCTCCGCGAATCGATTCCGGCAACAAAAATGAAACACTAGACTGACGCTTCTCCCCCTGCGAACGCGACTTCTTTTTCGCCTCAATCATCACCTTTTTCTTTTCCGATGTAACCAACATCAAAATATTAAAAAGATCACTGACCACTATCGGTTTTTGAATCTGTTGAATAGAATTTGAAATTTTCTTCTCCTTCAAAAACCGATCCAAATCAGGATGATTCGAAAAAACTAAAAGCGGCATATTGACAAAATTTCTGTCGCGAAGAGCCGTGTACATCGGTAATCCATTGCGTTCCAAATGATCAAAATCAAAAATGATAAAATCAATCTCGTCCATCCGGTTTGAATTAAGGAACACCTCAAAATCATTCGGTGTTTCGTATTGCGCTACTACTTTGCATTTCAGGAGTTCCAGATAATTTCGTATCGCCGACAAAGAATCATGGCGATCTCCCAACAAAAGAGCATCAGTACGGATTTCCGAAAAATCTTCCAACACTTCACCTTCAAGCGGTAAACCAAATCGGGCTGTGAAAATAAAAGTTGTCCCATGTCCGGGTTGACTTTCACATTTGATTTCCCCCTTCATCATGCCAACAATACTCTTCGAAATCGCTAACCCTAATCCTGTTCCGCCATATTTCCGTGTTGTCGAAGCATCCGCCTGAGTAAAAGGACGGAACAACAAACGCATCTGCTCCGGCGTAATACCAATTCCAGAATCCCGAACCGAAAAACGAAGCAATACCGAAAGACCGTCTTGCTCCACAACATCAATAAAAACATTTATAGAACCTTCACTCGTAAATTTGATAGCATTACCAACAAGATTGACCAAAACCTGCCGCAAACGTACAGAATCACCCATCAAATGAATCGGTACGCCTTTGGCTAATTCAAAAGAAAGGGCTAAATGTTTTTTGTTCGCCGATTCCGCAACAAGAGCATCCAAATCGTCAATGACTTCACTAAGAGAAAATTCATGATATTCCATCATCATTCGTCCAGCCTCAATCTTCGAAAAATCAAGGATGTCGTTAATGATTCGCAATAAAAGCCGTGCTGATTGTTCGGCGGCTTCAATGTATTCGCGTTGTTTGGGCGTCAACTCCGTTCGTAACGCAAGACCCGCCATACCAAGAATCGCATTCATCGGTGTTCGGATTTCATGGCTCATATTGGCAAGAAATTCACTTTTTGTACGTACCGACGCCTCCGCCGCATCACGCGCCAACCGAAGTTCCCTTTCCGCATGACGAATTTCAGTAACATCAATCAGCCAAACCATAATTGCCTTCGTCCCGTAATAATCAATGAAAAACATATTAGCAAGCATTTCTTTAGCAATCTCGTTTTGAGTTTTCATTGCAATGGGATGCCAATTGATAAGTCCGTTTTGTTCGAGTTCTTTTTTTAACCATTCTCTGATTTTTTGATCGATAAAATAATCACTCAATGTATCGCCGACGTTAATTCCCAAAAAATCAGTCGTGAACGGAGTTACGAAATTAACGCAGCCTTTCGTGTCAACAATGACAAAACAAACCGGACTGCAATTAAGAATATTCCGCAAAAGAACCCGTTCCTGATCGCGTTCTCCCTGAATTTGTTTCAGTTCCCGAATGTCTTGAATATAACCTGCAACAATATATTGTTCTCCCTGTTTAAACCGAACAAGAGTAATTTTGGTCGGAATTTGTTCGCCATCATTTTTTTGATGAATCCAATCAAAAACAATTCGTCCTTTCTTAATTGATTCCTCAATTTTTTCCGTAATGAGTTCTTCCGAGCGGCGTCCGTTGGACTGGAATTTTGGCGAAAAATTCACGAGATTTAGGGAGGAATTTGTCCGCTCGTTGATGCCGAAAAATTGCAATGCCGTTGTATTACAAGCCCAAATCAATCCGTCCGGATTCACAAAAACACAACTCATAGGCACTGTGTCGAAAATTATTTTCAATTGGTCATCGGTGTTCAATGCCGCAATTTTCGATATTTCAACACCGTTTGCAGTTAAAGAATTTGTTGTGTTCTGGTTCTGATTTTGGTTCTGATTGTCATGAATATTATGAATATTGGTTACAAACGGCAAAATGCGTATTGTTCCCCAAATATTTTTTGTCGCAGAATTAGTTACAGAGTCAGTTGCAGAGTTATTCGGCGTCAATTTGCCGAAAATTTTGACCCATTCCCATTGATCTTTTTCAGAATATTTTATCCGAACAACCGCCGTAAAATCATTCGAACTGTGAAGAACCCGAACCAATTCCTGTTCAATATCTGAACGATCCGCCGAATGAACCGAAAGATCAAGAAAATCATTCCAACTCATTGTGAACCGGTTGACCGAACTACCAAAAAATAATTCGATATTCCGGCGTCCAAAAAACGTAATTTCCCTGCCTGACTCAGTATAATTCCATAACAGAATTCCCGACTCGCAAAGAGTATCAATACAGATGTCATCAATTTCTTGAAATCTGCTCCTGATCATTATTTAGCAGTAAAAATTATTAAAGGTCGTTAGAAATAAGATAAGAACCAATTTAAAACCCTTTTTAAAATTCGACAAAGAATCTCTAAAAAAGATATATTCATAGTTATAGCATTATTATTATGATTTGTAAAATAGCCGTGTAAAAGTAATTGCTATTTGTAATCGTTCATATTAGAAGTTACCAACCATTAGTAATACTGCGATTCCGAACGAAAATGAGACAATCCCGTTGGAATATTTGAATTTCCGTGATACAGGGGAATGTTACCGGAAAAGTCGGCGTCCATCTCATCACCGGAAAAAACAGAATCGGATAAACCGGAAAAACGATTGTTTTGTGTTGTCAGCGATTGTATCCAACGTTGATGATAATCAAACGCAATGACAATAGCATAAATTAACATTGCTACGGAAACAATGGTTACCAACAGCAAAATTCCATTGATTCCGTTTGCTTGTTTTTCATTTTTGGACTTATTTTTTTCTGATATTTCTTTTGAAATTACTGTCGAATTATTTTCGGTTGCCGAAGTGGACTCATTGGTATCTGGCATTTCCTTATTTTCTGCTGTACTTTCTGCCGTGTTTTCGTACAACTTCGGATCAATTGCCGACGCATCCACCTGACCTTTGGGAAAAGGCAACGGTTCATTCAATGCCTTGTCCACTTCGCTGGCGAAACTTGATGATTGACCAAGAACGGTTGAGAAAACCGGCGGTGTTTGTTTTGGTTCATTATTTTGTTCAATATTTAGTTCATTATTGTTCTGTTTATTGTTTGGTTCGTTTTTGGGTTTACTTTGTAACGTTTGTATTGGTTTCTGTGTTGGTTTCAGAGTTGTGATATGGTCAGGTTCTTTTTGCAACGGAAAAGTAATTTCCTGAAATGGTTTTTCTCCGGCAGTTTCCATAGAAATTTTGGAATCAAGCAATTTCTCTGAATTTCCAATTTTTTCTGTTCCGATTTTTTCTGCTTGGTGAAGCGGAAGCAAGGGTTTATCAATTAGCGATTTATCAATTAACGGCTTATCAATTATAGTTTTTATTTCGGAATTAACCGGCGGTGAAATGATTCGGGTTGAAATAATTCGCCGTTCAATAATTTGCGGTTCATACGGAAAATCGTATGAAACAACCGTTTCCCCAACACGAATTGGAACTGTTTCGGAAATAATTTCGGAGTTTGTCCGGTAAACAGAATCAATTCCACGAGAAATTTCCGTTCCCCAAACACCAGACGAAATCAAAAATAAAAATACAAAATATCCCAAAACCGGTTGTGTCAGAAAAAATTTCATTTCAAATTCTCCAAATTAAAAAAAACTGCTTGAGCCGAAGTGAAGTATCGTTGTCAAATTATTGTCCAGAATTAAACGAAAATAAACATCATTATGGAATTACTGATTGTCGTTGTTGGCAACAGTTTTGTCAAGAGTTCTGAAAATAGTTGTCTATTTTTTAATTTATCCTGTATTTAAGGATGAAATTTCAAGATTTAAAATTTTATAAAGACAAAATGTTGATCAAAAAATTTGAAAGGTCAACATATTTTTTGTGAGGATAAGCCATACAAAAAACAAAACAAACGAAAGATTTGAAACAAAAAGATGAAACAAAAAAATTCGTTTGTTTTGCTATTTTGGAGTTTCTATTTTCAAAAAAAATATTATCCAAAATTGAAATAGACTAATTTTTTAAGTTTGTCTATTTGATTATTCTGTGTTTTTGTTCGTTTTATTTTTTCGCAACGCAAATTCTATAATCTCATGTGCAAGATGTGCAGGAACTCGAATTGCTTTTGTGGGACATCCGAATTTGCCGCTTCCGATTGGGCGACCGGCGGATGTACGAACGATTTTTTTCACAGACTTTTTCTCCACTTTTTTAGCGGATTTTTTTACAGATTTTTTAGGCATTGAAAACTCCTTTGAAAATCAAAAACGGAAATTGAAATAAACTTACAATATTATGACCAATTTACGATAAATGTCAAGACCGGCTCTAAAATTTGTTGCAACTGATCTTGAACAATAAAAGAATATAGTGTAATTTCACTGAAATTTCAAAGGTTTTGCGTGATTTATTTTGAGTGATTCAAGGACGGGCGATGTTTCTCGGAAATGTTACAACGGTTGATTGCTAAGTGTAACACGTAATAAAATTGTAATTGTATGATGTTTGAATTTCAATTTCCGTCCGCAAACAGACTCAATCCGTCTCAATCCGTAACTATTTATTTTTTTAACCACAAAATACACGAAAACAAAAATTTGTCCGCAGATTACGCTGATATTCGCAGATGATTTTTTAAAATATAAAACAATAAATAAAAGGTACTTCTAAAAACACAAATTTACTTTTTAAAACCACAGAGAACACAGAGAACACAGAGAGCGCAGAGAGGAATTTTTTAAATTTATTTTAGATCAAAAGTCAATGATAACATTAGAGAACTTCTAAAAACATTGTTTTTAAAAAATCACATCCTTAAAAATAAGGACTTGTAAATATTTTTCGTCTAAAAAAATAGTTTTTTAGAATCTGCCCTTAAATAACGTTTTGATTATAATTAAAAATTCCTCTGCGTTCTCTGTGTCCTCTGTGGTTAATAAAAATAAATCTGTGGTTTTTAGAAGTTCCCTAAAGTTAAACAAAAAAATTGTTTGTCTATGTTTTTTGTTTCGTATTCTCAAAAGACAATCTGCGCTCATCGGCGAAATATGCGGACAAGTTTATCAACATCCTCTTGTGGTAAAAATAAAATTGGCGGTTAATTACACGGTTAATTACAGTTATCAGTGTTAAAGTATATTTCCTGAAATCTTCACCCTGTTTTGTGAACGGGATGTGAACGGAAAGAAAAAATTAGAAAAAAAATTGTTGTCCGTCCTTGTCATCTGTATTTTGTGCGTTAAAATAAACAAAATTTGTAATTATTCAGTGTTTGAATTGTTTTGATTAATTGTTTTGATTGGATTAATTGTTCACGTCCATTGATACAGATAGGCGGCTAATAAATAAAGCAACCTTTTGTTTATTTGCCTGAACAGTTATAAAAATTCGTCAAATTTCAACAATCCCAATAACTGAATATAATTTTAGGAGTTTTGTTTATTTTTTTTCACCATTTATGGAGAATACGCAAATGGCTAACACTGAATCGAAAACGACTGATGTCAAAAAACCACTTACAAAAAACCAAATAGTTACCAACATTGCCGAAACGACAGGGCTGGCAAAAAAGGATATCCAATCCATGTTGGACGCTCTGAGCGACGAGATTAAAAAGAGTCTCGCTAAAAAGGGTGCTGGTTCTTTTGTTTTACCGGGTTTGCTCAAGATTGACAAAAAACAGGTTAAGGCTCAACCTGCAAAAAAGAACGTTCCGAATCCACTCCGCCCCGGAGAATTCATCAACAAACCCGCTAAACCCGCTCATCTCAAAGTACGGGTACGAGCCTTGAAAGCACTCAAAGACATGGTTTAACCAAGTCAACCATCAAATGTTCTTCCGTACCGGTTAAATCCGGTACGGAGTTCAATTTTTCTCCAAACTAAAATATCCAATATTTGCAACGCTTAATGAGTGTTGGCAAAAGGGGTGTTGTACAAAAAATATAAATCCGCTTGAATACACTTGGAATACAAAGGAATTGAGTATGTTCTCTTTTTCCTTTATATTGTATATTGAGTTGGTTATTTTGTAGCGATAATAATCGTATTATTTACTATGTTTATTTAAGATCGCAATGATTGACGTTGACGGTCTATTTTGACAATTTTATTTAACTTTAATTTAATTAGTGTATTGATAGGCAATTACATTGTGAACTGTTCAAATAATAATTCACAATTCACCAATTAACCATTACGAATAACAATTATAAAAATTTGAATTTATGACAATATTTTCTCTTTTTACACATTTTCGGACGAATTTTTTCTTTATTGTTATGTCGGCAATTATTTTTGTGTCGAATTTACCGGCGCATGATTTCGGTTATCCTAATCCGAAACGTGTGGATCAACACGATGAATATTTCGGAACAACAGTTACGGATTCTTATCGTTGGATGGAAACAAACGGTACACCGGAATTAACCGCATGGATTAACACTGAAAATCAATTGACCGAAAAATATCTCAACACAATTCCGTTTCGTAACCAAATTCGTAAACGCTTGACGGAAGTTGTCAATTATCCGAAATATTCGTTACCTTGGAATCGGTCGGGCAAACGGTTTTTCTTTAAGAACGACGGGTTACAAAATCAATCGGTGTTGTATGTTCTTGACGCACCGGCTGCAAAATCGCGTGTTTTACTTGATCCGAACAAACTTTCGGAAGACGGAACCGTTAGTTTACAAAGGGCGGTTGTTTCCAAAGACGGAGTTTATTTGGCGTATTCACTTGCCCGAAGCGGGTCGGATTGGAATGAGATAAACGTTCTGAAAATTGATTCGGGCGAAAAATTACCGGATCAACTTCATTGGGTTAAGTTTTCCGATATTGCCTGGCACGGAAACGGTTTTTATTATAGTTGTTACGATGCTCCGCCGGAAGGTGAAAAATTAACAGCGAAAAATGAAAATCACAAGATTTTTTTCCATCAACTCGGTACTGATCAAAAAAACGACCTTTTGATTCGGGAAGACCGCGAACATCCGCTCCGAAACCGTAACGCAATAACCGATCTGGAACAGCGTTATCTTTTCGTTTACGAAAATGAATCCACTTACGGCAACACCTTAGAATTTAAGAATCTTACGCAATCCGATACAACATTTCAAACGATTGCCGATGATTTTTGTTCGGAGCAGGAAGTTGTTACGGTTTTAGGTGATACGTTCTATTTATTGACAGACCGTAACGCTTCGAATAAACGGCTGGTTGCGGTTAATCCGGCAAAACCGCAACCGGAATATTGGATCGATATTATTCCCGAATCCGATTCCTTGCTTCAAAGTGTTGATTGTGTCGGCGGCAAATTTATTGTAACTTATCTG
Source organism: Planctomycetaceae bacterium (assembly GCA_031276415.1). Taxonomy (GTDB): domain Bacteria; phylum Planctomycetota; class Planctomycetia; order Pirellulales; family Thermoguttaceae; genus WRKP01. Next base: position 16,692 of record JAISNF010000108.1, on the reverse strand, counting down.
AAAGATGCGGCAAATATTGTGTACGTTTATGATGCCGGTGGTAAAAAACTTCGTGAAATAGAATTGCCGACGCTTGGAATTGCCGGTTTTTCCGGCGATAAAAATGAAACGGAATTTTTTCAATCGTTTACGTCCTATCTTTATCCGACGGTAATTTATCGTTGTGATATTGAAAGCGGCGAATGTTCCGAGTTATTTCCGTCCGGTATTGATTTCAACTCGGAAAATTATGTAACTGAACGCGTGTGGTATGAAAATTCCGCAGGAAAAAAGGTTCCGATGTTTTTGACACATAAAAAGGGAATTTTGCGAAACGGTAATAATCCGGTTTTGTTGTATGGTTACGGCGGTTTCAATATTAGTGTCCGACCGGCTTTTTCGCCTTATCGATTACCGTTTCTGGAACGGGGCGGAATTTTTGCGCATGTTGTTCTGCGCGGCGGCGGTGAATACGGCGAAGAATGGCATCAAGCCGGTACGAAATTACAGAAACAAAATGTATTCGATGATTTTGTAGCGGCGGCAAAATTTTTAATAAAAGAACAATATACGGCACCGCAAAAATTAGCGATTCAAGGCGGTTCGAATGGCGGTTTATTGGTTGGTGCGGCTGTTACGCAGCAGCCGGAACTTTTTAAGGCGGCGGTAATACAGGTGGGAGTGCTTGATATGTTACGGTATCATAAATTCACTATCGGCTGGGCATGGGCAACCGATTACGGAACCAGCGAGGATAATAAAGAAATGTTTGAATATTTGTTCCGTTATTCGCCGTTACATAATATTAAATCCGGCGTGGAATATCCGGCGATTTTAGTAACAACATCGGATCATGATGATCGAGTAGTTCCGGCGCATTCGTTCAAATTCACTGCGGAAATGCAAGCGAAAACTTCGAGCAAAAATCCCGCATTGATTCGAATTGAAACCAAAGCCGGACACGGAGCCGGTAAACCTGTCAGTAAACAAATTGAAGAATCCGCCGATATTTGGACGTTTATTATGGCTCAACTCGGCATGGAATTGTAATAATAAAACCGGTGTTTACTTTCGGTTTTGCTCCCCCCATTTTCTAATTTCTGTTTTCCGATAGAATTAGTATGTAATGAATATTTTGCTTGCTTTGGAAACAACTGAAAAATACGGCAGTGTTGCGATTTTGAATGGAAAAGACATTCTTGCGGAAACTCAATTGTCGCAGGAATGGCGTAGTTCGCGAACGCTTGCGCCGGCGATTGATTTGTTGTTTCGGGAAACGGGTATTGTTCCAGATAATATTACGGTTGTTGCGGTTATTGTTGGTCCTGGTGCGTTTACCGGACTGCGTGTCGGTGTTACAACCGCTAAAATATTTGCTTATGCTGTGGGAGCGAAAATTGTTGGTGTTAATACATTTGATGCGATTGCCGAAATGTGTTCTCATTTTAGCAACAATTATCTCTCTATTGGAGTTGACGCTCAACGCGGCGAAGTGATTACAGTTTTGTACGAAAAGGTGAAAAACGAAAAAGCGGAAAACTGTTACAAAGCCGTTAGTCAACCGGCATTGATTCGTGTTACCGATTGGTGGGAACAAGCGAAACGTTGGGAAAATGTAATATTTACCGGACCGGCTTTGGAACGTTGGAGCAGTAAAGCGCCGAAAACAGTTTTTTTGGCAAACGAACAATTTTGGTTTCCGAAGGCTTCTGCCGCCGGAATAATCGCTGCCGAACAGATTATCCGCCAAAATGTTACAGAAAATTATTGGTCGCTTCAGCCGATTTATTCACGATTGAGTGCAGCGGAAGAAAAATTAAAACAAAAATAAAGAAAAAATGTTTTGACAATATTTATACAATGATTTATGGTAACTTCTAATAACCGCCTTTTTATTTAAGAACAGATTATTTAACCACAGAGAACACAGAGTTCACAGAGAAGAAATTTTAAAAAAAAAATTATTTTTAGATCAAAAGTCAATTATAATATTACATAACGTTTTGATTCCAATTAAAAATTTCTCTGTGTCCTCTGTGGTTAATAAAAAATAAACTTGTGATTTTTAGAAGTTCCCTTATACAAATTTAGTATTTTTGCAATTTTAGTTACGGCGATGCCGTGTTTGATTTTATCGTGTTCGATTTCATTTTTTAACTTTCCACTTTCCATTTTTAATTCAAATGTCCAACGTAGAAGTTCATTGGCATGAACATGCTGTTTCGCGTCAGGAGCGTGAAATTCTTAACAACAACAAGGGTTGTGTTCTTTGGTTTACCGGTTTGAGTGCTTGCGGTAAAAGTACAATTGCGAATCTGGTGGATCATTTGCTTCACAAATCGGGCAAACATAGTTTTGTGCTGGACGGTGATAATGTCCGGCATGGTCTCAATGCCAGTCCGGGAATTTTGAAAGATATTCATGGGGAAGAATTTGCCAAGCGTTTTGGTCTTGGTTTTTCCGCCCAAGACCGCGAGGAAAATATCCGTCGTATTGGGGCGGTTGCTAAACTGTTTGCCGAAGCCGGTCTTATTGCTGTTACGGCGTTTATTAGTCCGTACCGTATTGACCGCGACCGTGTACGAAAATTATTATTGCCCGGTGATTTTATTGAAGTGTTTGTTGACACGCCGATTGAGATTTGTGAACAGCGTGATCCGAAAGGGTTGTACAAAAAAGCCAGAGCCGGCGAACTCAAGGGTTTTACCGGAATTGACGATCCTTACGAAGCCCCGATCAATCCTGAATTGGTTCTTGACGGCGGAAAAAAAACAGCACAACAACTCGCCGAAGAAGTTATCGCCTTTTTGAAAACACAACAAAAAATATAACCGTTTCAGCGACAAAACCAAGTAAAAAAACAAATAAAAATGTTGCAAATAAAAAAACAAAACACGTAAAAACCAAATTCAAAACAACCCCCAATTATGCCCCCTCTTGCTGTATTGCAAAATTAGGATATACTTTTAACTTTAATTATTTTCCCCTCAGATAATACTGCAATCAGTTGTTGAATAGCGGGTTGTATGTCCTTTGTCTGTTTGGAGTTAAGTTGTTGGGGCATATTCTTGGAATTACGTTGTAAGAAAATAAAAATCGGAGTATTTTATGACAATTGATAAAAGTTTACGAACACGTAAAGGAATTGTGCGGGCGCGAAACGTCTTAACCCGCGCTGAACGAATCGAAAAATTAATGCAACAAGATCGCTGGACAGCAGAAGATGGACCGTTTTGTCTTCCTAAAGTTCGTGTTTATAAAATTGTTGTGAAGAAGAAGAAAAAGAAAAAAGGCGAAGAAGAAACCGCTGCCGCAGGTGCTGCACCGGCTGCTGCTTCGACTACCGCTAAAACCAAAAAGAAATAGAGTCGTCGTTTTAATGTCGTGTCGTTTTGATAATTCATAACCAATAATTGTAACCAATAAAATAAAAAAACGGTTGGTAATTATGTAATTGTCTCTTTTGTAATCGTTCATGTAATACGAAATGAGAACACTTCAACCTGTCAATAATTTGGTATTTTTTTTGAATTTGTTGCGTTAATGAAATTTGAAGAAACATTTTAACGACGGGTTTGAGTATGCCCCACCAAAAAAGAAATCATTGGAAAATATTCCTTGAAATTGTTGGTGTTTTTGTAATTTTTTACATTTTTGGAGCATGGACGGTTCCTGATTCGAATGAGCCGTATTATATCGGAAAGGCGATTCATTTTTGGAATCCTGATTGGATTCCGAATGATTCTTTTTTGGACAGTAAAGATTCTCATTGGACATTTTATGTTGTTTTTGGTTGGTTATCCTTTTTTCTTTCGCCCAATGCTATGGCGTGGTTGGGGCGTTTTCTAACTTGGGGATTACTCGCCTGGAGTTGGCAACGGCTTAGTTTTGCGTTGGTTCCGGTTCGCTGGATGGCAATTCCAACCGCTTTGGCAATGGCTTACTATGTTGATTCATTTCACGCTGCCGGAGAATGGCTTCTCGGCGGAGTTGAAGGAAAATCATTTGCTTTTCCGTTTGTTTTTCTTGGTCTTGAATCAATGTTACGGGGACGTTGGCATCGAACCTGGATTTTCTTTGGTACGGCTTCTGCATTTCATGTTCTTGTGGGCGGTTGGTCGGTTTTGGTTGCCGGTTTTGTCTGGTTGGCAGATTATCGCAACACAAAAACTTCACACGGTTTTGCAATTCCTTGGGGATTTTTCATTGGGGGACTTTTATCATTATTCGGATTGGTTCCGGCGTTGCTGCTTGATTATGGAACTCCAGCGGAAATTGTTCGGGAGGCTCATCAAATTTATGTTTTTGAACGGCTGTATCATCATTTGGTTCCGTATCAATTTACTTGGACATATTTGGTTCGTTTTTTGTTACTGACAACTGTTTGGATTATGATTTGCCGTTTCGGGCAACACCAAAATCAACGGCAACGGCGTTTTGAATTTTTCATTTGGGGAACTTTAATTCTGTTCCTGATTGGAATTACGGCAGCCTATGGATTGCGTAACAACCGGATTCTTTCAGCGGAAATCCTTCGGTTTTATTGGTTTCGGCTTTCTGATATTTTTGTTCCGGTTGGAGTTGCGGTTGGTGTTCTCCGGCATTTTCTGGCAATGGGTCAAAAAATTCAAAAGATTCAAAAAAATCAAAAATCTCAAAACAAGGAATTAGGTTTCCTTTTTTTGCCGGTTGCCGGTTGGTTGGTTCTGTTTGGTGTTCCGTTTTGTGTTTATTTGTTTTTTGATACGGTTATTTTCTATCGGCGGATTTATTTTTCCAATGCCGCCGCCGAATCGGGTATTCCTTGGGTGTTGACATTGTTGGTTTGTTGGGGATTGCTTGGATTGGCGAAAAGATTTTTGTACAACCGGATGCGTTTTGAAATGTTTTGGGTTTGGGGTTTATTCGGACTTTATGCGGCTATTTTGTTTTACGCTCCGTTCGATACGCTCAAAACATTAGGCGATGCCCGAACATACAAGTCTTATTCACGAATTGAGCCGGGGCGTTCTCACACGGCTTACTATTGGATTGATGCTTGCCGTTGGATTGCCGATCCTCAAAATACTCCGCAAACCGCCAAATTTTGGGTTCCGCGCGAAGGAACCACGTTCAAATGGCATGCCCAACGAAGTGACATTGGAACATGGAAAAATGTCCCCCAAGATGCAGAAGGAATTGTCCGATGGCAACAAATGATGCATGATCTTTTTTGTTATCGCAACGAAAATGGACAACTTTGCGACGACCGATCATTAACGATTTTACTCTGGTGGAAAACAGACGAAGAAATAGAGCAATTACGGTTTCGCTATGGATTTGAATATATTCTTTGCTCCGCTTATCCTGAACTATCGCATCATAAGACATTTCAGGTCGTTTATGCCAACGAACTTTACAAAGTTTACCGGATTTTGCCGCCCGACAAAACAAAATAGAACAAACAAAGATTATCGTTTACGCTGTTGAAACGGATCATTAGGGCTATAACGGCAAAAAAATAAAAAAAATTTAATTTTTTTCTTGTAACCTATTGAGAAATTGCGTGGTATTGCCTATGATATGATGATTGTAATTGGAAACGGATATTTATTTAATTCTAAATGATATTCGTTACTAGTTTTGTTTCATTTCTCAAAACCAAGAATTTAAGGAAACTCTAACTATGAAAAAGATTCTTACCTTGAGTCTGACGGCTGTTTGTCTCGGATTGTTTGCATTTGGTTGTGCACCGAAGCCTGCTACTCCGACCACTCCGCCCGCCGCGACACCATCAGCAACAGAGACAACAACACCTGCTGCTGATGCAGAAAAACCCGCCGCTGATCAACCTGCTGCGGACGCACCCAAAGCCGAAGAAAAACCTGCCGAAGAGAAACCGGCATCCTAAAAAAATACTTCGGTATTTGGTTTTTGAAGTACAGAGACCCGAATTGTAACAATTCGGGTCTTTTTTTGTAATTTTTTATTCACGAAAAAAAATCGAAGCAACATCAACCGCCGTAACTATTCGGCGAATGCTTGCGCTATCTTAATGATTATTTACTTGATGATATACTCAATTACACTTTAAAATTCGGTTTTGTTAGAAAATATCACCTAATAGTTACGAAAAAAACTGTCCACAGATGACGTTGATTATCGTAGATTTTTTTCAAAATCTGAAAAATCCAAAAAAAACGATTAAAGAAAACAGGTAAAATTTAACGATAATAACAATGTTATGAAATATTCTGTGATATTTCCCTGAAACCATTTTTCAGAATTGTCAAATTACGATGCCGATCCATCAAAATTTTTCCGGTGAATCTTTTTCCGGGCGTGAATCCCGATCTTTCGGATTTCCCGAATTTTCATCCGCTTCGTCCGACTGGCTCGAAAGAAAAACAACGTTTTCCGCCGCCAACACCGCCAATGAAGAATCTGAACACATCAATACGGAATTTGATTCGATCCGCCGTTCTTCCGTAAATGTCGGCTCATCAAGTTCCGGCGTCGAACGGAATTTATCCGCTACGCCCTCTACGTCCTCACAGTATCTTCAACGTCAAGAAGAAATCGATCATCGCGAAAATCAACTCAATGCGCGAATGGCTCAGTTTGAAACATTGGTTCGCAACACCAAACTTTCCATACAAGCCAAAATGGACGAAGTTGCCCAACGGGAAACACAGTTAAAATCAATGGAGGAACATCTCCTCTCCCAACGCCACAGTATTGAAGAACAAGTCGAAAAAGAAAAACGCGAACTTGAAAACGCCCGCCTCGAAATTCAAACACGGAAAAATGAAATCGAAGAACGTTTGAAACGCCGCGAACAAGAATTAACAGATATTGTCGCTGACCGTGAACGGGAATTGACAAGCCGCGCAGAAAATTACCGGCAACAACTCGAAGCAAAATTACTCGAATGTAAATCGGATTACCAAGTTCGTTACGAAAGAAAATGTAAAGAAATCGAATCAGAATTTATGCAACGGTTTATCGAAGAAAAAGCAAACTTCGATGCCCAACAGAAAAAAATTGAAGAAGATTTTGATGTTCGTGTTCATCAACTGGATCGGGAAATTGAAGCGAAAAAGAATGAACTCGAAAATCGTTTCACGATTCGCTATGACGAATTAGAACGGCAGTTTGAACTTAGAAAAAAAGAACTCGAAGAAAATACCGAACGACGCATCAAACGAATTAATGAAGAATATTCCCAAAAACGAATAGAAACCGAAACCCGTTTTGACCGGCGCGAAGAACAACTCGCACGGCGTGAAACAATTATTCGTCAAGCGGAAGAAGAATGGTCGCGGCGGCGTGAGACGTTTGAAAGTCAATGGAATGAATTTGAACAACTCCGAAAAACTAAAATGGACGAAGTTCTCCGCCGTGAAACAAAAATGGAAGAACATGACCATTTTCTGGTTGATTTGGAAGCGACATTGAAAAAGAAAGAAATTGAACTCACCGCTCTTGACGAAGCCCTCAAAGCACGGGAATGTCAAATTGCACTCGATTCCAAAAAATACGCCAACCTCCAGCAAATGGAAATTGAAACAATGGAAGCACAAGCGGAAATCAGCCGGATGCGTGAATCGTTGGTTCGGGAACGGTATCAAATGCAGAAAACAATCGAAACGGAAAGAAAACGGATTCGCGATAGCCAGGAATTGGCAATGAAACGTCTTGAAGAAGAACGTCAAGAAATGTGTCAACAAAATAAACGTTTGGAGCAAATGCGTTCATCATTGGACAGATCACGCGACGAACTCGGACGAATGCACCGCGAAACTCTTGAAATTCGTTTGGCAACAGAAGAACTTTGGTTACGTTTATCCGGCGAAAGTTCTTCGGCGGATCTCAAAGAATCTATCGGAAAAATCCGAACCCGTTTAGCGGAACAATATCAAGAAGCGGCGTTGCGGCTCGAAGATCAAAAAATGGAACTAAAAATGACCCGCGAACAAATGCTCCAACAACATGAAAAATTACTCGCACGGCGTGAAGAACTCGACCGCTGGGCAACACGTTGCGAAACAGCATTGGCAGAACGCGAAAAAACGCTCAAAGAACGTGAACAAGAATTGGATCAACGCCAAATCAATGTGGATGAAATCCTTCGGCGTTCCCAACAGGAACGTACCGAAATGGAAAAAGAAATCCGGCTTCTACAAAATCAAATTAACCGCGCACTCGAAAAACGCGCCGCATGAACGTGTTACATGAACGTGTCGCATAAAAATATTGTAACCGTTCACGCATGATGAACGTTGTGAATAAACGAATAAACGTTGCAAATAATTACCGCTATTCGTAACTGTTACAAAATAACAAACCATTGGGAACTTCTAAAAATCACAAATATATTTTTATTAACCACAGAGGACACAGAGAATATAGAGGAAATTTTTAATCGGAATAATATTCGGTTCCCAATGTTCCGGCGGTTAAAACTGCCGGCTACATTGGCAATGCCCCGCTGGGGTAATTTGAATCAATTATCAATTTATATTGTGAGACGAAAACCAAATTTTAATGTGTAATGAATATAAATTGACTTTTGATCTAAAATAACTTTATCAAATTAAAATTTTCTTCTCTGTGAACTCTGTGTTTTCTGTGGTTAAATAATCTGTGTTAAATAAAAGCGGTTGTTAGAAGTTACCCATTAGGGAATTGTCTTTCTCGTTATTAATACAAAATTTAGTCTGAAGTTAAAGATGTCTATTCCGAAAGTGGCGATTGTTGGGCGTCCCAATGTCGGCAAATCGAGTTTATTCAATTGGTTGATTGGTCAACGCATTTCGATTGTTGATTCGGTTGCCGGTGTAACACGGGATCGTGTTACGTTCCTTCTTGATTTGAATGACGAAGGTCAACAGCCGCAATTGATTGAACTGATTGATACCGGCGGAATGGGTATTGTGGACGAAGATGATCTTTCGGAACATATCGAAGATCAAATCCGGTTTGCAATTCATTCGGCGGATTTGATACTTTTTGTTGTTTCGGCGCGGGACGGAATTGTTCCGTTGGATAACATTGTTGCCGAACAACTCCGGCAACTCAGCCGCCCAATTCTTTTAGTTGCCAATAAATCCGACAATGAACGCGAAGAACGAAACGCCGAAGAATTTCAAATTTTCGGCTGGGGCGTTTTGCCGGTAAGTGCGCAACAAAAACGCGGCAGAGTTTTTCTAACGGAAACAATTCGTGAAACGTTACAGAAAAACAACAAGTTCGATGAATCTGTTGAAGAGATTGCGGAGCCGGTGATGAAACTTGCAATTGTTGGTCGCCGCAATGCCGGTAAGAGTACGTTTATTAACACTTTAACCAATGAAACGCGGGTTATTGCCAGCGACGTGCCGGGAACAACACGGGATTCGGTTGATGTCCGGTTTGAAATGGACGGCAAAACATTTATTGCAATTGACACGCCCGGATTTTTGAGACGAAAAGGAATTAAAAGTGATTTGCAATTTTACAGTACAAATCGTGCAGAAAAGAGTATTCATCGGGCGGATGTCATTTTGCTTTTTTTTGAAGCCAATTCGCGGATTCAGGCAACGGAGCGTCAACTGGTTAGTTTTATCAGGGACGAGATGAAACCGTGTATTTTTGTTGTGAATAAATGGGACACAATGGTTGGTCAGATGCCGACGGAAACGTGGGGCGATTATTTGCGTGACGTTTTTCCCGATTTTTCTTTTGTTCCTATTGCGTTTATTACGGGCAAAACGGGCAAAAATATTAAAATGATGCTTAATCATGCTCAGATGCTTTTCAATCAATCGCGGTTACGAATTTCGACTCCGCAACTCAACAAACTTGTTTCGGCGGCGTTATCGACGAATCCTCCGCCGTTGTATCATCATCATAAGGTCAAGATTTATTATGCTTCGCAGGTTGATATTGTACCGCCGACGATTGTTTTATTTTGTAACATGCCGGACGCATTATCGATGCCTTATCAGCGTTATCTTCTTAATTTCTTGCGTGACGGATTACCGTTTCACGAAGTTCCGATTCGGTTGTTGTTCCGAAAACGCGAGTCAAATGATCAAAGAAACGATATCGAAACAAAATAAGCCCGCAAATCATACAGACAAAATCGTCCGCCAACGACACAGGTAAATGCAGATTGTTTTTTGATAATACGAAACAATAAAACAGTTGCCGGGCGACCGTTCGCCGAAATGTTGTAACGGTTGATATTGTTTTTTTTCTTTTTCCGTCCGAAAACAGGATTATTGTTAGCGAGTACGCCGACGTAATGTTTTCAGCGAAACATTGGGGTTTACCTTTTGAGTTTTTGTAATCACAAGGTTGGCAATGTTTCGCCAAAACATCGTAACGGTGTTAATGTTAAATTAAAATGCTACAAATACCTACAAAACAGTTCCCGAAAGCGGTTTTTCTTCTTGGGGCTTTTTGTTCGTTTCCGTTTTTAGCGGACTGATTTTCGGAACATTATCATTTCGCCCTGACGGCATCGTAGTTATATCGAGAGTTGTTTTAACGGGTAAAATCGTAATTTCAGGTTCTCTATTCTTTTTTAATGAAACATGATGAATTTCGTGAATCAAACCTGCAGTGGGATCAATCCGATCCAGTGATCCACCTGTTGTTGCCAGTGTAATATATTTAATTTTATCTTTTTCGTTGTAAGTCATACGATGAATATGTCCGGCAAAAACAGATTTTACATTTCCTGTTTCAACAAGAACAGCATGAACTTTGTCCCAATCGTTACCGTAATTTCCCCCCAACCAACGCGGATGATGTTGGAAAATAAAAATACCTTCTGCCGTTTTCGCTTTATTCAAAATAGATTTGAGCCAACTAAATTGAGCATCGCTCATCACCTGACATTCCGGTTTCCTGAAACTTTTTTCATCCGTTTCAGGATTTCCTTCGTCAGTGTAGAGAACAATAAACCAATAATTTTTGTACTCAAACGCATACCAAAGCGGTCCGAAATTTTCTTCGTACTCTTTTTCGTGTTGTTTTTTGGGTAAATCTTTGGCGAAACGTCCGGCATAAACATCGTGATTACCCGGAGCAGGAAACCAGGGACAGTTTAATTTATTCATAACTGTCTTATATTCTTTCATTTGTTCGATCCATTGTTCCGTGTTATTGTATCCCTGAACCATATCGCCGATATTCATTACAAAATCCGGCGCAAGACGGTTCGCATCAACAACAGCGTCTTTTAGAATCGCAATATCTTCCGGTTTACCGGTCGTCCGATCTGCGAAAATAAGAAACGTAAAGGAACTATTAGCCTCAGGAACAGTCAATGTAACAGCACTGTTGCGAGGCGTTTCAACCGGCTGATTCGACTGGGCGGGTAAGAAAGACGATAAAAGAAATATCGTCCCTAAAATAACCGCTACTTTCCAACTCGATTTAACATGATCATCTTCTAATAATTTAATTGTTTTTGTCATTGGTAAAACCCTTTCACAGTTAAAGTTCTGAAAATAAAATCTCAAAGTGTCAATAAATTGGATAGTTCAATTCGGTTTCTGAAAATCACGAACAGTTTAAGTTTTCAATTCATTTACAATTTGAGTTACAGTTTAAATAAAATTGATTGGCAAACCGAAAAGTATATTATTCTGCCAAAATAGAACCATTACTAATTTGACCTTTCGACTCTAATTCAAAATCAAATATTTGTGTCTGTTTTTCTTTTGAGGAAAGAACAGTACACAATAATTCGGTTTTACGATTGTATCGATCAGGAATGCGTTCTTTACCGCGTCCGAGATTTTCCTTTGGAATTTCGTCACGAAATTCAACGCCGCCGCGTGCAGTCCAGATTTGAATTCGCTTGTTTCCGGCTTCGACACCTTCTTTTGCCGAATTGAACATTAACACATACCTGCCATTTTTATCAGTTAAACCAAATGCCGTTGTTGCTTTTTCAATATCCTCGAAAAAAATCTGAGCATAAGGTAAAGGTTGCCCGTCAAGCGTAATGCGACCACTCCCATGAACCAGATCAACATCGCTATAATCAATCATCGAATGATGACCTTGTGAACAACCTACCACCAAAACAAATAACAGGATAAACAAAATTTTGAATAAAAAATATCGTATCATCATATTTAAGTTATATTAAAAGTTATGGAAAATATTGTAATATTTCAGTGGAATTTAGCAATTCAAGAGATATATGACGTTTTCGTTGAAGTGTTGTCACTTTTGGTTGTTTCGCCTCTTGATTTCCGTTCGTAAACAAATTTAAACAAATTATCTACGAAAATTCCACTGAATAATTTTCATAAACACTAAAAACTAAAACGAATCGGGTTCGCCTCCGTTACGAGAATGTACTGCACGATAAACTTGATAGTTGATTGTGTTAGGAACATACCGGACGGAACCATCGCTCAATGTAAAATTAGCACCGTTGGGATGGTAACTACCGAATGCTACTTCTATAAATGTTCCATGAATGTTGGGAGTTAAAAAATAAGCGTTAAGCCGAATTAAACCACTTCCCAAACCATCTGAAAATTCTGTTTTAGTATCAATGGTGTTTGTATCATTTGGATTCCAGTTCCACCATTGATTACCACCGATGGCAAACATATCCATTCCCTGACTTTCTTTGGTAAAATCAGTATCAGTTGCTGATTCACCTATAAGAACAGTGTTAGATAATCCATCACTGACGGCTGCGAAATTGAGCCAATGTTCCCCGAAGAAAACACCATTAGGTTTACCAAACTTCCATGGTGCGGTGGTATCTCTCGGTCCCTGACAACCGGAAAGTGAAACCATATCAGAAGTTGGCGTAACAACTCCGTCGGTAGTATAATGACCGCCAGTCCAGAGTGTACGTACATTATCGTTGCCGATATTACTACCGGCATTTCCTCGATAACAGGCGACTGCACGGTTCCAGATATTATTGTACGAACGGGGTAAATTCCTTGCGATGGGGCATGTCGGACAAAAATAAGTGGGAATATACGTCATACATGCTTTAACATTAGCAATCGGATCGTCACTAGCACTTGCAATAACACTTCCCGAAGTGTTATGCCGAAAACCGCCTTTCTTTTCGTCGTTCCAATCGAAAACAAGCGTACTAAACAAACTTTGTTGTTCAATGTACGGCAAAATTGCTCCGCTCCAAAAAAAGCCTTGCCGTGTGAATCCAGTAGGAGCCGCTTGGTGAACATCATGGTAATTGTGAACACCAATTCCTATCTGACGCATGTTGTTTGAACATTGTATTCGGCGTGCCGTTTCCCTCGCCGCTTGAACTGCCGGTAACAGTAAACCAACCAACATGCCGATAATCGCAATCACCACAAGTAACTCTACAAGCGTGAATGCGTTGTTTTTCCTAGATACCCTCCTTTTGACATTGTTTTTCCAAGCGGAAATTGGCAAAACGGTGAGCAATTTTCCAAAGAAAACTACCAACCATACACTCAAAAACTCAAACAGACTTTTAATAAACATGATTTTTTTCCTTTTTTTAAATGGAAATGGTTCGAAACAACTAACGAAACTTTTTTGAATGACAACAAATTGCCTTTTAGAAAATTGTTTTCAGACATTTTGTTGTCTTTGCGTGTAATTTTAACAAGATATATTAAGTACATATTAAGATTGTGTTAAGATTGCGCTAAATTTTATTTTTTTCAGATTTGCAATATTTTGACGTGTCCGTAAATGACGTAAATAAATGCAAACAAAAGAAATGTGTCCGCAAATGACACAGATAAACGCAGATTGTTTTTTGAAATAGAAAACAATGAAAAGATGAAACGTTTTCAATCCGTTTGCGCCACTATTAACTATTGGTAATTTTTAATTGTAATCAAAAGGTTAGTTTTAATTATCATTAACTTTTGATTTAAAATAACTCAGTACGACATGGCGTTTCAAAATACAATATCGTAATCTAAATTATCTTGCTGATTTTTAGAAAACCAAATTCCGGCATTCTTAGAAGGTAAAATTCCGGCATCATCTTTGCCGTTGGGACCAAACGAATATAAAATGTACGGTAAATTGGGCAATTCGACGGATTCAAGTTTTGCGGTTTCTGCCGGTTGCTCTGATTTTGTTCCATCTTCTTGCAACGTATCGCGTAACTTGTAAACAAACGTTGTGCGTCCGGTATAGGGATCAATCGGAATCATCTCAATATATTTCGGCACAAGTTCGTCCAATTTGTCAGGATACTTACCGTTTGCCAATTTGTAACGTTCCAAAGCAATCGACAGTTGTAACATTTCATTTTGAGCCTCGTAACGGTTAAAAGCATTAGACATAAGGATCGCTCTAGGCATAAAATGAGCAAAAATACATTCCGCCAATAATTCCGAGCGTGTGTGAATCAACAGAATACGATAAAATTGTTTCTTAAGATTTAATTTACTCCTTAACTGTTGCGATAAATTATCCAATCGTTCAGCGTATTGCCGAAACAACACCGGATTAGAGATAAAATATTCCTCGTTTTTCGAACCTAAACCACCATAAAATTTCGTCAAATGTTTGCCGGCAATATTCGTATCAAACGGTAATTGTGCGATCAAATAAAATATTTCGGCAATCTGTTTTTGTTCTGAATATGAATGGAGAGAATCATCCTTGTCTATAATACCACGATCACTATCACGATAACCGTTTTTGAGGATTTGTAGTACTTGAAATGCGAATGACCGTTCTAATTTCAAACTTAATCCGCTTGGATTGAATGCCGGTAAATTATTCGAATCGCTAACAAATTTAGCAAGTTGTTCTTCATTCGGACGGCAATGAATCAAGATCAATTTTGCCGATGCGTTAGCGATATTATTGATAACCATTCCCATCATGTTCGTAACAAGAATGGAATCATTAAGGTAATGCCGTGCCAGATATTTCATCGTCATCACATCATACCATGCGCCTTCAATATCGTTGCGCCCAACCCGCTCGCTAATTCGCACGTGTAAACTACGTGCAAAATCACGATTCGATTGAACATCGGGAAGTGCAATTATCATTGAATCTTCGGGCAAGCGTTTTTGTTTCCAACAAGCAAAGTTCGGTTTGCGTACACACAATCCCACGTAATCCAGTGCCTCCGAATATTCGTCCAACCATTTTCCAAGTTCAGGGTAATCTTCTTTTTTCCAAGACACTGAAGTAAGTTTCTGGAACAGTTTTTCATACTCATCTTGTTCCGAATCGGAATTATCGGTTTCTCCGGCAACTTTTTTTTGTTCCTTAAGATATTGTATTATGTACGAATAAAACCCTTGTTGTTCATAAAACATCGGTTTTTTGTACGGATCAATATAAAGATGTTCGCAAAGCGGAATCCAATAATTTGTAAACCAATTTTTACTGTGTTCATGAGTTGGCATTTCCTCCCAAGAAACAGTATCTGCCAATACATTTTGTTCTAAAACTCGCGGTCCGAATGCGGCAATGAGTAATCGTTGACCGTTATTTTCCGGCGGTGATAACTTGTCAATATATGTTTTTTCAAAAGCGGCAAAATAATCAATCCGCCCATCAATTGTCAATGGTTCGGTGATATAAGTTGTTTCCGGTGAAATCCGCAATCGTGACGGCACCAAACAAAAATAAAACAACAAAACCAAAATCACACCCCAAATCACAACTCCATAAAACCGTTTGCGTTGATACCATTTTTTCGGTTGTTTTAATGTTTCAGTCATTTTTGGCTCTTTTCGGGGCAGATAATGTACATTCTTGTTTACGAAAATCAAAAGGCAGTCAATGTTTCAGCGAACCATTGACTACCTTTTGAAAATAAAAATACCAATCCTGACAAGCAAAAGTATCATTAGTTATTCTGAAGCATTTTCTTTTGCTGATTTGGCTTTTGGTTTTGTTTTATTTTTTTGCAAGAGTTTTTCCGATTCCAAATTTCCGTTGGCTTCTTTGATTTTTTGTACTTGGTCCGGTTCCAACAGAGCATCAATCTGTTTAGCACTTTCCTGTTCCAAAAGTTCAATACGGATTTTCAACAACTCAATCAATTCAGCATACTCTTTTTGAATAGAGTACATCTCGTCACGTTGTTTATTAGTGACGATAGTCCGATAACCGTTTGGAAGCCGTCCGGTCAATTTTTTCTCGACTTTCAAACCATTCATTGCCTGACTTTCCCGTTCGGCTTTTTCGAGTTGCAAACGCGTGTTGAGCGGTTTGGCAGCAACTTCAGACGAAACCGGTGCTTCCTGCGCTGTTACAAGAACAGAAAAAAGAACACAGAAAACCACAGAAATCACAGACACATTCGCTTTTTTCACAGCGAGAATAAGCATTGTCTTCATATTAAATATAATTTGTTAAGCCGCCGGAATACGGCAGCAGTTTGAAAAAACAGGAAACAAAAAGAATATTTCCCGTAAACACAAAATAGGTTTTTTATTGTCCGTTTTTTTGAATCATTGTCAATCGGGGGAATCGGTAAATTAGAAAAATTAAAAAAATTAGAAATAATTCCCATTCGGTTTAGAAAATTTACCGTCCGTAATCTGTAAACAATTTGTGAACAATTTGTGAACAATTCTATTTTTCTCAATCAGTTTTTTCTGCGGTTATCTGCGGTTAATAAAACAGTAACGTTACGTTTATCTCTAAACAACCGTGTCCAACGCCGCAAAATCAAGAGATTTTGTACCTTGCCGACAAGTCAACTCAATTTCGCCAAAATTACCGTCT
>JAISNF010000080.1 GCA_031276415.1 Planctomycetaceae bacterium | reverse complement strand
TTCTAAAAACATTGTTTTTAAAAAATCACATCCTTAAAAATAAGGACTTGTAAATATTTTTCGTCTAAAAAAGTAGTTTTTTTAGACGTTGCCATTAAATAACGTTTTGATTACAATTAAAAATTCCTCTGCGTTCTCTGTGTCCTCTGTGGTTAATAAAAAAATAGTTATTTGAAGTTCCTTAAAATAAGAAGTCCGCAATAATTGTGGACAAAAAAATCAATTGGTAATCGTGCCGTTTTTTTTAACATTGAATTTTAACACTGTAAATTTTAACACAGAATTTTTATTTCGAGGATTTTATGAAAAAGTTTCAAATTGTGATTTATTTTCTATTTACCGTTTCGCTTTTAGTTTTTGTTTCTGTATCGGAAGCGAGTGTTTGGGCGGGTGTTTTAAAAAGGAATCGTTCCGATTTTCGGAAAAATGGCGATTCGTCTCAAATTCAATTACTTGGTACGAAAACATCGTTGATTCGGAACAATTCGCTGGACGGATGGACAACAACAAACAATAAAACACCCGGGAATGCTTGGAGTGTTGAGGACGGCGTATTGCATTTGCACGGTAAAGGCGGTGATGTGATGACGGAACGGGAATACAAAAATTTTGTTCTCGATTTCACATGGACGATTGCCAAAGGCGGAAACAGCGGGATTAAATACCGATTCAAAAAATATGACGGCAAAGGCTGGCTTGGTCTTGAATATCAGGTTCTTGATGACTTCAACACAAAAGAAGGCAAGAAATTAAAAAGCAACGCCGCAACACTTTATGATATTTTGCCAACCAACAACGCAAAATTTTTGAAACCGAATGAAGAATTGAATCATGGTCGGATTGTTGTCAACGGCAACCGGATTGAACATTGGCTCAATGGTCGGAAAGTGGTTGATGTTTGGGTTGGTTCGGAAACGTGGAAAAAAGCGGTTGCCGCCAGTAAGTTCAATGAAATAGAAGATTTTGGCGAAAATACTGTTGGTCGTATTATGGTTCAAGATCACGGCAGCGAAGTTCGTTTTCACGATATTTCAATCCGCGAAATTATCGAAATATCGGAAAAATCAAAACCTTACAGATTTTTTAAACGCAGATTAAAATAACTAAGGGAACTTCTAAAAACTCAAATTTACTTTTTAAAACCACAGAGAACACAGAGTTCACAGAGAGGAAATTTTAAAAAATTATTTTAGATCAAAAGTCAATGATAATATTAGAAAATTTCTAAAAACATTGTTTTTTTAAATCGCATCCTTAAAAATAAGGACTTGTAAATATTTTTCGTCTAAAAAATAATTTTTTAGACGTTGCCATTAAATAACGTTTTGATTCCAATTAAAAATTCCTCTGCGTTCTTTGTGTTCTCTGTGGTTAATAAAAAAAAATAGTTATTAGAAGTTACTGTAATTAATTTCGAGGTGAATTATGTACATTTATTTAGGTGATGATGATATGACGCGGGCGGCGTCTTATTTATGTGGTGTGATGACGTATTCGCGGATTTCGTATGAGCGGGTTGACAGTTCCGCAAGTCCGCCTGCTCATTTCACTTCGACACAATATGAAGCGTATATTATCAGCGACTATCCGCGAGCAAAATTTCAGTCGGATCAATTGGAACATATTCGCGATGCGGTGGCGCAAGGAGCCGGTCTTTTAATGATTGGCGGTTGGGAAAGTTTTCACGGTCAACACGGTGAATATCATGATTCTCCATTGGCGGAAGTATTACCGGTACAAATGTTACATTGTGATGATCGCCGTAATTTTTCCCAATGGGCATTGGTTCTCAAACATCATGATCATCCGATTCTTGCGGAATTGTCTTGGGAAAAACCGCCGCTCGTTGGAGGTTTGAACCAATTCACGGTAAAACCCGATGCAAACCTGCTTCTCAAAGCGGTTACGGCGGATATTCGGATTGTTCATGAGGATGAAGTGGCTGATTGCGGGAATGACAGTATTTTCAATTACATTAACAAACCCGTCGAAGAACGTCTTTCTGCTTCATTACCCGGCGGCGACGCAATGTTTTTAACACTTGCGGAGACGTTTCCGTTACTGGTTGTCGGTCAATACGGAAAAGGAAAAACGGCGGCATTGGCAACAGATGTGGCTCCTCATTGGGTTGGAGGTTTGGTTGACTGGGGAAAAAAACGAATCTCCCAAAAACTTGAAAACGGAAATTCCATTGAAGTCGGTGAAGATTATGCACAATTTTTCACTCAACTTGTTCGTTGGGTTGGTAAACAATAAACGATACAAATTGTTTCCGATTTATTAACTGATTTATTAACCGTTTGAATTTACTTTAGATAACTCTAATAACTGCTTTTTTATTTAACACAGATTATTTAACCACAGAGAACACAGAGTTCACAGAGAAAAATTGTCCGCAGATTACGCAGATATTCGCAGATGATTTTTAAAATCGAAAGCAACAAAAAATTTGGTAACCGCTCACGGCTGAATTTATAACTATTCCATAGAATTGCCTCAATGGTTTCGTGTTCATTTTCGATAACCTCATTTCAACCTAATTTTCCTAACAAAACGATTCACCAAAAAAACCTCAGTAG
>JAISNF010000079.1 GCA_031276415.1 Planctomycetaceae bacterium | reverse complement strand
TTTTTACTATTTTGGTGTTGACGTTAATCGGTTTTTTTGTACATTTTAATAATCCTGTTTTCTGTGCCGGAATTTTTTTCGGTTCGGGAGTTTTGATTCTTGTTTCAGGTTTATGGCAAATTCATTATTGCAACAGTGTGGGCGGAAACAATTCTTCGTTTATCCGTTCACTTTTTAGTTTTTCCGTTTCGAATATTTCACGGCATCCGGCACGCAATACGCTTTGTATCGGTTTGATTGCTTCAACCTGTTTCCTCATTTTGTCAATAAGCGTTTTTCAGATGGACGCTTCGTCGTATTATTCGGAACGACAATTGATTGTCGAAACGCAATTTCCGGTTTATGAAAATCTCAATACCGACGAAGGACGCAACAATATTTCGATGCAAAAATCCGATTCGGCATGGTTTGAGCGAAACGGTGTTCGGGTTCAATCTTTTCGTGTTCGTGACGGGGACAATGCCGGTTGTCTGAATCTTTACCAACCGCTCAATCCGCGTATTCTTGGTGTTCCGAAGGAGGAATATCGGTCACGTTTGGATAAGCCGATTACGATTGACGACGACGGCATTCGCCGTGTTCCGATAATTCTTGATGCGAATACGGCGATGTATTCGTTACACATCTATGGCGGTGTCGGCAGTCTTTATGAAATTGAAGACGGACAGGGCGGAAAAATTCGTTGCGAAATTAGCGGACTTTTGACCAATTCTTTATTTCAGGGTGATCTTTTAATGAGTGAACAAAATTTGTTAACACTTTTTCCTGATGTTGCCGGATACCGTTTTTTTATTGTTGATTCCAATTTTCCGACGGATAAAAACGGTCATGATCTTGTCTCTTTTTTGTATCGTAATTTAGATGATTATGGAGTTGCGGTGGAATCTGCGGTACATCGGCTGCAACGTTTTTTTGCCGTACAAAATACCTATCTGGCAACATTTCAGAGTTTGGGCGGAATAGGTTTGCTGCTTGGTTTGTTCGGACTTGCGGTAATTCAATTTCGCAACGTATTTGAGCGGCGAAAAGAATTAGCGTTATTACATACCATTGGATTCCGCCAAAGCAGGATTTTGCTTTTATTGCTGTACGAAAATTTTGTGATCTTGTTTTTAGGTTTATTTTTGGCGGTGCTTGCGTCGATTTTTTCGCTGTTTCCACAATTTTTGTTCAGCCAATGGGAAATCAATCCGTTATCGATTATCGTTCAATTTTCATGGCTTCTTGGCGGAATGGTCATAATTGGAGTATTATCAAATGTTGCGGCGGCGTTGGCTGTATTGAAAATTCCGGTTGCCAAAGAACTTGCCGAAGAACATTAATTTTTTTGCGTAATTTTTTGCTACAACATTTTAACAACAATTAGTAACAGTTAATTCAACAATGGTGATAAAACGTATCATAAAAGGATTTACACTTTTAGAACTCCTTTTGGCGTTGGCGTTGTTTGTTGTTTTGATCGGGATGCTTTGGAATATCATTTCGCTCTTTTCTAAAACGCAAACGCAAGGAACACGATTAGCGGAACGTTCGCAACTTGTCCGTTCTCTGGCTCAACTTCTGGAGGACGACCTGAAAGCAGCAATTCAAGACCCGATTCATCCGCTTGAAAATTCAATAGGCGATGACGATGTTCGGCGATTTGGTTTGAGCGGTTCTTCGCAAATGTTAAGAATTGATGTTATTGAAATTAACCCGTTTGTAACAGTAACTCCTCAACCTCGTCAGGCGTTGTTCGGCGAAATACAAAACGTAACACCACGCGCAGCGGAACTCAAAACGGTTTTTTACGATTTTCAACAATCCAATGGTTTTACACGGCGTGAAATAGATTTTGAAACACCGGACATCAACGCCCAAAGTATTGAAGGAACGAATCTCCAAGCCCCTGAAGTCGTTGGTTGCCGATTTCGGTACTATAATGGTTTGACGTGGAGTGATTCTTGGGAAAGTCTGGAATATGGCGGATTACCGGTTGCAATTGAAGTAACACTTCACACCTTACCGCTTGCCGAAGCGAAACGTTATCACCGCGAGGCAACACCAAACGAAAATATCAATTCCGCAGTTTTACGTCTTCATTTTTCGTTACCGGTTTTAAGCCGAATCGTTGTTTATCTTCCTTCATCTCCGATACGAAAATTTGAAACCTATCAGCGAAGAACACCGCCGAAAAAAGAAGACGTTTCAACAATAAATGTAACTTCACAACCGTTACCAATTTCTCCATTACCGCAACAACAACCGTTACCGTCACCACCGCCGCCCGAACAATACAAACCGCAACAATCATGGATTCGCGGATCACAACATTAAAAACGATACAATAATAATACAAAATACAATAGGGAACTTCTAAAAACTCAACTTTATTTTTTAAAACCACAGAGACCACAGAGAGCACAGAGGAGGAAGTTTTTAATTTTATTTTTAATTGGAATAATAAATTAAAAATAAAATTTTATCTCAATTGAATAATTCCTCTCTGTGAACTCTGTGTCCTCTGTGGTTAATAAAAAAACAATTATTAGAAGTTCCCAATAATAATTACAATAAATAAAGTTACGAATGAATTACTTTTACGGCAAAATCACTGTTGCCGGTTCGCGGCTTGGTAACGAAAAATTGTGATAATTGTCGCGATTACGAAAATCTGTTCCGAAAATATTCGGCGATGATGATTGCGGTAAAGTCGCCGATAAATTTGGCGGCAAAGTTGCCGGTAAAGTCGGCGGCAAAGTTGGTTGCGCAACAGAATGAGACGAAAATTCTTGTTTTGAAAAACTCGTTTGAGTGTCTGTCTGAGAATTTATTTGAGAATTTATTGTTGGTAAAATATTTTGCGAAACTGTTTGAGAATCTGTTTGTGAAACATTTTGTGAAACATTTTGTAAATTTGCAGGAAAAACCGGCGATGAAACCGGTGAAGGAATTGACGATGTTTCTGATCCTGCAGCAGTTGTCGGCGCACGATCAATACGGCGTTGTCTCCGTGAAAATAAATGCCGTTCATGATCCACTTCCGAAACGGAAACTTGCGGCAATAACGATTCTGTAACAGACGACGCCGTGTCTTTGTTTTTTTCCTTGTTCTTTTCCTTAGCCAGATAAGCGGCGGCTTCTTGTTGAATTACTGTTTTGAAATTTTCTTTAACTTCATGAATTGTGTCGGTTAATTTCATATTTTTACCGTCCGAAATAAGTTGCTTCGCCGAAGCGTCAAATTCTGAATCGTTAAACATGGTAACTCCCATGCTAATAACCATTGTGTATAAAATCAATGTTGCCCGTTTTTTTTTCAGATCAAACCACTTTAACGCCGTTCCAAATGATTTTTTCACATGTCCATTCGAATCAACGCTACAAATTTCGTCAAGAATTAAATGGGAAAGATAACCGGACGAAATTGCAAACGCTTTGAAAATTCGTTCTTCGGTTATTCCTGTTGCAAGAAAATAAGTAATTTGTCCGGCAAAAACGGCAGCCGGAATACTATGAAACATACCGCGATGCGAAGTTGTTTTTTTGACCAACTCGCCAACTCCAAACCGAACAAACAAAAGCATTGCCCCGCCGCCAAGCATAATTATATCGGGTTCGATTGTGAGTTGTCGCAATCGCTGAACAAACAACACCGCTGCAATTCCGGCAGCAAGATAAATACATTCCTGAAATGACCGGCTCGTATCACTGTCAATGTCTGGAAACATTCCGGCAATACTGCACAAACCGGCGGAAAGCAGGCATGTCGGTAACGGAAGTCCGAAAGAATAACCCACTCCGCCAAGAACAATACCTGTAACCGTACTACATGTTATATGTTGTCTAAAATTACCCACTTTAACAAATGATGTGACGACGTAATGAATGGAAGCCTGTTTTCGTGCCTGCAAATTGAAATAATGAGAAGAATAGCAAAAATTGCTCTTGGAGAAAAGAGCAAAATCCGGTAAAATCCGCCTAATTATTCTGCGTCATTATTCCGTGTTATTATTCCATGTCATTAATTATTCTGTTATTCGGCACAAAAAATGAGCGTTTTTGATTTGATTATTTTTGCCGTTTTGATTGCATTTGCGTTTCGCGGATGGATGACGGGAATGGTTGCGCAAATTGTGTCGGTTGGTTCGTTGGTGGTGAGTTGGATTGTTGCGTCGCGTTTTGCGTTTCTGATTGCTCCGTCCATTCCTGCGGAAGAACCATGGAACAAAATCGGCGCAATAATTGTACTGTTTATTATTACACTGTTTGCGGTTCGATTAGCGCATCGTTATTTGGAAAAAAAGATTAAAGACTGGAATCTCGCAAAATGGAACGGACATTTTGGCGGTTTACTTGGTTTTCTCAAGGGTTTAATTTTTTGTATGGTTCTGACATTTTTCGGTGTCATGTTAAGCGAAACAACAAGGGATATTGTTTTCAAATCCAAAAGCGGGAATTATTTAGTGCGTTTGATTGAAAAAACCGAAACGTTTATTCCGCCGGACAGTTGCGAATTGCTCCGCCAGCAACTTAAACGCTTCAACACCAAAATCAACACAACCGATATTAACGGCACAGAAATATCCGCCGATCTTTCGCCGGAAGAGAAATCATTACAAAAAATGCGGGAACTGATTCCGTCCGGTCAGGAAATTCAGAACTTTCAGGAAAAACAACAATCCAATCTTGATAGTCTGATTTCGCAAGGTAGTTCTTTGCTCGAACACGCCAAAAATCTTCACCAGGAAACAGAACAAGCCGCATCATTGCTTGACGCCATCGGAAAATGGTGGACAGGTTCCAATAAAGAAAATAAAGAAATAAAAGAAACAAAAACAAACAGTACGGAAAATACGCCAAATCAAGTAACCGATTCTGAAACGGTTACAAATACGGTTACAAATACAATTACAAATACAGTTGCAAACACAAACGCAACCGCTTTACTTCCGCCTCCTTCGTTTTCAAAACCAATTATCACACCGCCGGAACAACCGGTTCGTTTATTCAATTCGCAAAACGCCGCAAATTCTTTAACGGAAACCGCAGAAAAATCGGCGGCAATATTACCGGTTTCGGCTCATTTATCTTCGGTTGTTTCAGAGGAAAAAAACTTGTTCCGCCGCCGTTTTTCCGAAAACAATCAGGCAATAATGCAACCATTAACAGAACCGCGAACAGAACCGTTACAGCGAACAGAACCATCGGCAACATTTTCAACATTACCGGAGTTATCGAATTTTGTTTCCTCTGGTTCTGGTTCTGGTTCCGGTTCCGGTTCCGGTTCTGAATTACTGGAGGCAAGGGCATTACCGATGCCGATTTCGCGTTCATCTATTCCATTCCGTTTACGTTCTCCGGCGGTTAATTCTTCGGACCGGCTTCTCAATTCATCACCAACCCACTCCTCCGCCACCCTTTTTGTATCACCAAAACATTAAGAAAACTTCTAAAAACCACAAATCTATTTTTATTAACCGCAGATTTTTATTAACCACAGAGAACATAGAAAAAACTTGTCCGCAGATTACGCTGATGAACGCAGATAATTTTTTTGAGAATACGAAACAACAAAACGGACAAAAAAATTTGTAATCATTCACAAGTATGGATGGAATTGGTTTGAATCGTAGAAACACAATACATTGCCTCTCTATGAAATTTTTCGTTATGATAACTTGTTAAACGAATCTCCGTGAACAGACAAAAAATTTTTTTTGTATTGGTGTTGACAGGTTTAACGGGTCATGTATAATCACGAACAAATTAATTTCTGAATTTTTATTTTAAATTTTGGAGACCAAATTACGTTTTAAAAAATAAATTGCCCGAATTTTTGTTCGGGTATTAAAAAATCGAGTACGTTAACAATACAGAGATCGCTTCGGCGAACAGTAATTTTCTACAAGATCAGCGGATTTTCCGTGTAAAAAATTACTGTGGAATTGGTAGAGTTACGTGTCTCCCGTTAAGGGAGCGTCGCGTATCAATTCCATGGGTATAATTCAGTATTACATTTTTAAACATGTAATACACCACTTTGATCGGTGGGAATAAACCTGTCCTCTGTAACGTGTCGCTCCTGTCTAGTAGCGATACTTCTGTTGCCGTTTCTCGGCGTTGAGTTTTTCCCACTTTGTAACTAAAACAGATTATTTGTTATGTAATCTGTAAACATGTCCCTTTTTTTTCATAAGGAGAAATACTATGAAAAAGACACTCGGTTTTGGTTTTACACTCGTTGAACTGTTGCAGATTATTTGTAATGTAATCT
>JAISNF010000046.1 GCA_031276415.1 Planctomycetaceae bacterium | reverse complement strand
TGGCAGCCATTTTCCATTCACCGTTGTGACGATAAATTTTTGACATAATCTGTGCAGTGACTTTTCCACCGCCGCTCAATGTGTATTTAGCAATTTCCTGATTATTCGAAAGATTAACCAGACGACAAAATGCGTTTTCGATTTGGTCAAACGTTTGTCCTGTGAAACTGTTGATTGTAAAAACAAGACTGTTAACATTTGCCGGAACACGAGTTAAATCAACGGTAATTGTTTCATCATCACCGTCCCCTGCTCCGGTTCGGTTATCGCCGGAGTGTTTAACACTTCCGTCTTTACTTTGAAGTTGTCTGAACCAAACGGCGTCAATGATATTTTTTGCCGTATCGAACATGATGCAAGTTGCGTCCAAGTCAATTTCTTGGGTTCCACCAGAGAAAAACCCAAGAATTCCTTTCCGTTTAACAGCATCCCAGCCGAGTCCCATTGCAACTTTGGAAAGTCCGCCGCCGTTTTCTTTTTCCAAAGAAATCTTCTGTCCTTTTGTAAGTGAAAGAGCCATATTATCTCCTCTTTTGTAAAAAAATAATGAATATAAAATTAGTGAGCAAGAAATTAAATCCTAAATTATGTTAATCGTTCCAATTTGTACAACACTAAATTACCATTGTAGCCACAAAAAATTTAACGGAAAATTATGATACACTTCTACATCAACATTTCAATAGGGTGAATAAAAAAAAATCTGATTATTTTCTATTTTGGGCACCTCTAAAAATTCAGTTTTGTGAATTTTGGATTATTGAAAAATAAGGACTTATAAATAATTTTTTTGACAAAATATCAAATTTTTAGATGTGCCTATTCGTAAATGTCCGGCAAAATTCTTGCGGAATAATCAATAATGACAACTTCTAAAAACTTACTTTTTAGGCAAAAAAAATATTTACAAGTCCTTATTTTTAAGAATGCGGTTTTTTAAAAACAAGGTTTTTGGAAGTTGCCTAAGGAATTTTTTAATGATACCCGTGAGTCGGTTGTTCTCAAAATTTCACTGAATTAATGGCATAACACAATAAATAATTAGTGAGTATTATCCGGTTGAATTGCCCGATTTGGAGTGGTTTACTTGAAAAAAGGTTGGCAACTTTCACTCTCGCCCCCTAGACCAGTGGTTCTTTTCGACTAAACTATGCTTTATATAATAATTAGATAAGGTTGTCAGAATAGTTCAAAAATCAAGAATACCGAAAATCCGCCAAACATATAATCGTTAATCACACCAAATTACCACCACACAAATGACCGAATATACGTCGACAACCCGAAATTTTAACCGTTAAATTTTAACCGTTTACCCAATCCGTTTATCAAATTAATTTCGAAGTTTTTTACCGGAACGAGCATTATGAACGATCCGTTTCTGAAAACCGATTCGCCCGATGTGACTAAACCCGATGTAATTAAAGATGTTCTCGGATATCTGAATTTCTCCTCTGGAAATAGAGATGTACGCTTTTTTCAAGCCCTGAACTCGCTTTACACCCAATTAGCACAATCAGATTCCCAATCAATTCCCGATTTCATAAAACCGACTGTCAATACCCCCAAATCAGAACATAATAGCAATAATTCTTGTTTGGCATTGCGAGTAATCGAATATCTGGAGCAAGAACTACTTCAACTATCACAGAAATCAGAAGCGTTTCGAGTTGAAGATCAGGCTGGACTGATTTTGCGGCTGATGCGGGAACATCTATTAACCGCCTACCGTAACTATCATTACGACCTTTTATTTCACCAAACCAACGAACACCTTTTCAATCCGTTTTTCCTCGCTAAAGCATTCGAAACCGTTTTGCGGCAAGGTAGCCCCTGGACAGAAACCGAACGAATTGTCCATGATACTATTACCGACCTAAACGATTATATCGGTTATCGCCCTATTCCAGTTCTCGAAGGCGAAGAAAAACACCAACCTTACGAAAAAGAATGGGTCGCCCCAATTCCACTTTATATCAACGGAATCGGAACCGCCTTCGGAAGATATCAGGCAATTGTTAATCAGGCGTTGACCATTTTACGCCAAACAAATCCGCAAATTCTGTATGAATCTTGTTTCGATGTGAAAAGACTTCAAGAACTCGTTCTTGATTCACGCGCCTACGATTTTGATCATCCGGTCAACCGAAAACCAAACTACCACTTCGGAATCTGGGATCCAAATTGCATCGATAAAGACGGATATTACTGCCGTTTTGTAATTCATCAGGTTACAGTGGACGGCATTTTGCGCCGCATCGAAAACGCCTACACCGGAGAATCCGAAGCCGCCGCAATTCCCGCCGACGAACTCCTCATCGAAGCAGGCGCAGTTTTAGCCGGAACAATGTTAATGGGTTCCGGCGTTTGCGGTGATACGCCCCACACTTACAGTTCGGAAACCTCGCTGACAGACCTGATGCCGCTTATCGCCGGTTACCGCGACCGGTTTTATGAGCAATTGACGGAAAAAATTCCCGATAAAATGAAACCGCGCATTCAGGCAGAAAAACAACGGCTTTTTCAACCGTTTGGCGGTTGCCGTCAGGATTTGAACCGGCAATTAGCAAAACGCCGCGCCGATCAACTTCAACGAATGCATTTAGCCCGAATTTTTGCCCGAATGGGATATTCCGAAGCCGCTCGGCATCAGACGGAAATCATTTCGGTTGCTTCCGCCAGAATGTTGACTCAAATCGATTGTCTGATTACGGACGCCCATCTGCAAATTGATCGTGGAAAATTAGAAGAAGCAGCAGAAAATTTACCGAAAATCGAAGAACTTATCAGGAGCGGAATTAATTGCGGGGCAATTGTCGATCCGTGGACTATTCTTGGTTTTAGTGCCACATTTAGCCTGTTTCACACGGTTGAAAATTCCATTCACGATCACCGCGTGGACGAACTAATCAATCTGTTGGAAGAAATTTTTGATCTTTACAGCCGGTTGCAGAAAGAAGCGGCGGCAGCCGGCAATGCCGATTTACAAGCCGATCTTTCCGACAAAATGAGTGATTTGGCAGGTTGGTGGGATCAATACGGCAGCACGGAAGTTTCCGGTTTGGAAAGTTTTTCCGGTTTGGATGCATGGGAATCAGCCTCTGTTGTTTCCAGTGCGTTGGCGGTGTGGTATAAAGCCGGAACCGCTGCCGGTGATGTGGCGTTCTGGAATCGTCATGTGGATCGATTCAAATCAACAAAGGCTTACGTTTTACTGGCGGAAGCCTTACTCGATCAACAAGACCCCGTCGCATCAATGGCTCTGATGATGCACTGGCTTAGCAATTCGGAAAAAATTCCGCTCACCGAAGGCGATTATACTTTTCACTCCATCGCTTTGCGTTGGATGGATCAACTCTGGAAATCTCTGAAAAATTCCGAAGAAAATGAAACTGTTGAAAAAACAAATGAAAAGACAAGAAAAAAACCAAATTCGACTCTAAACATTGACATTGTTCTTCCTTCAAAAAAGGAAAAACCGCCGTTATCATTGTCGGAACGCTGGACGCACACAAAGAAGTTTTTCGATTTCACGGAAGCCAACGCCGATCATTATTGGCATATTCCCGACATTGAACTGAATGACGACATGTTCGAAAACGACGGAAAAACCGGTCGAAATTCACCACCGCAACCGCGAAAGAAAAAACCGCGTGATCCGGTGTTGGGCGATTCTTTTGATGAGATTGATGACGATGACATTTTTGCGAAACTGGACGAATTATTCCCGCCAAACGAAGAACCGTTTCATCCGAAAGATTCTATTTACGGGGCGGCTTACGAGGGTGTAACCTATCAGGACACAACCGATGACGGTATTGACGATTCGCTAATGGACGCTCCCAATCCGTCGGGATTTCACGACGATGATGATTTTGAAATTGTTGCCGAAACGGAACGGATTAGCGACCGGTTGACGTTCATTGTAACATTGTCGAAACTCTGGAAATATGTTACCGAGAAAATTGCCGGACTTAAACCGAATGAGTTGGATGCGGCATTGAGTCAGGATATTGCCCAATATCTGGATTCATGGCTTTCGCAGATTGTTACGTATTGCAACGGGTTGGATGCATTGCTTCGCCGAGCGTCCGCTTACAAAGTTCCTGCGCCGCGTGGAACATCGGATTCTCTTTTGGAATATGACCGGCATCGCGGAACCAAAGAGATTTTACTTGACCGGATTATTTGGACTCATGTTGAACTTTGTGATGCCAAAATGATTTTGGAATCGTATCTTGGTTCGCAACATTGGCGTAATATTACGGATGCGTGGCAGAAAGCGGTTCTTGATGTGAATTATGCGATTTTTCACAATGATTTTAAAACGGTTCGGAAACTCTGGTTGCCGATGCTTAAGATTTTGGCACGGGAGACTATTTTATATGTTCCGACTTCGCGAGGAGGTGCTGCGTGGAATATTGTTCGTTGCCGTTGTATTCAGCAGGCGATCATGCGGTTGATGGAATATGCGCCGCGTTTGGGACTTTTGACGGAATCGTTTCGGATATTGGAAACGATTCAAGAAATGGAAGAGATGAATACCATTAGTCCCGGCGCAATTACGGAATTTGACCGGTTGGTTGAAACGGTAACGCGGGCAATTACCAAATGCGTGTCGGTTTCTTCTAAAAAGTGGCGGTTTACCAGAACATCCGGTTCGGAGGCGAACTCTCAAAATATTGCTTTGGTGGAATACATGGAGCGGATTATCGAGCAACTTCTTACGAGTTGGCTTTCCCACAGCCGCCAAATCCGTATTTCGCCGATTGAATCTATTGTTGATCGGGCTTATTGGGATGAGATTAAGCAGTTTATTCAACGTTATGGTCATGATATTTTTACGCAGCAAAATATGGGATTCGGCAATCTTCGGGCGATGTTGCATCAGGGAGTCGGCAATTATCTCCGTTCACTCCAGAAAATCAAACAGGACGAAGGCAAAGTGGAGATGGCGGCAAAACTGCTTGAAGATATTGCCGATAAATATATTGATTGGGAAACGGCGGTATCGCGGTTGGAGATTATTCTTGAATCGATTGCGGAAAATTATTCGGAATATGTTGATTACAATAGTACGACAACCCATTCGGATCATGGTGAAAAACTTTACATGTTATTGGACATGCTTCGGGTTCAGATTGGTTATGAGCGGATTTCGTGGAATCTCAAACCGGTTTATTGGGTTCATGATGCGATGATTCGTGCGGGTTGTGATGATGCGGCGTTGTTATGGGAGCGGGCAGTGGCGCGGCGGAGTGTCAATGCGGCGGAAGAACATTTGCGGAGTTACACGCGGTTGAGTGAAAAATATGGGATGTGGTTACCGAGTATTCATGAGCGGCTTCAAGAACGTTTTGTGAGACCGTTGCAGATTGACCGGATGTGTGGTCTTGTTCCGAAAGCCGTGCGACAAGCCCGTGAAGAAGGGGAGAAAACTGCTTTTGATGAATTATACGAACAGATTGAGAATTTTGCCAAAGAGCCGATGGGAGTTGGTTATGAAATGCCGGAATGGTTGACGGCTTTGCAGGATGAAGTGTTGTCAACGCGGACAGATGTGGTTGAAGAGGAGAAGGACAAGGAAGTTTTCAGTTCTGCTCCGCATTTTGAGCAAGTTTGCCTCACCCGTCCCCAACTTGAAAAAATCATCGAAACATTAAACAAAAAAGAACGATTTTAATTCGGGCGGCTTTTCACACACGGCAGGAAATTTTTAATTGGAATCAAAATGTTATTTAATTTTATCATTATTGACTTTTGATCTAAAATAATTTTTAAAAATTTTTTCTCTGTAAATTCTGTGTTCTCTGCGGTTAAATAATCTGTGTTTAGATAAAAAAGCAGTTATTAGAAGTTTCCCGCAGCGGAATGAGCCGCAAACCGCAGCAAAATTGCGTACTTTCTGGTTATCAAAGAGAATATCGAATGTATCGAATATATTTATTCAGTAGTTTTCCGGCAACTTTTCACGAACTTGGCGGCAACATTTCGCGGCTTCGCGGAAACTTCCCGCGTGTTCGCCCAAATTTTCGGTGTGTTCGCCAAAACTTTTGTCAAGTTCCCCAAAACTTCCGTTGTGTTCGCCCAAACTTCCATCATATTCGTCAAAACTTTTTGAAATTATCCGTCAATGAAAACAACCATCAAGGATGAAAATGAAATTCAGTACAACACCCAAAGAACAAATTATTTTGTTCTTTGGGC
The DNA here is from genome assembly GCA_031276415.1 of Planctomycetaceae bacterium. GTDB lineage: Bacteria > Planctomycetota > Planctomycetia > Pirellulales > Thermoguttaceae > WRKP01. The sequence continues at coordinate 4,735 of JAISNF010000046.1, read as the reverse complement.
TTTGTGTATTTCACATCTTTTCAACGATACGTTTCAATCGCTTATTGCGGCGAGTTATCCGTTATTGAAACATTCGCTTTTGTTGTCTTTTACACAAATCGGGTTGATTGCAACGACATTTCAATTGGCGTCATCAATTTTCCAACCGATAGTCGGTTGGTACACAGACAGACATCCGCAACCGTATGCATTGCCGGTTGGCATGACATCGACATTGGTTGGGATTCTTTTGCTTTCTCAGGCGTGGAATTTTCCATTGATTCTTATTTCGGTGGCGTTAATTGGTTTTGGTTCGGCGGTTTTTCATCCTGAATCATCCCGAATTGCTTATATTGCTTCCGGCGGGCGGTTTGGGTTGGCTCAATCATTATTTCAGGTTGGCGGAAACACCGGTTCTTCATTGGGTCCGCTTCTTGCGGCGATTCTTATTGCTCCTTACGGTCAAAAAAATATTATTTGGTTTGGCATTGTTGTTTTTTGTGCGATTCTTTTCATGGTTCCGATTGGACATTGGTATTCGCAAAGATTGGAGCAAATTAAACTACCGAAAAAAAAAGAACCGCAACAACCGGCAACCGAGCAATTATCCTTATCGAAATACAATATTATTTTTTCAATTGTGATATTATTGTTGCTTGTTTTTTCGAAGAATGTTTACACGATTAGTCTGACGAATTTTTACACGTTTTATCTTATTGAAAAATTTGGTGTATCGGTGCAACATTCGCAGATTTACTTATTTATTTTTCTTTTTGCGGTTGCTGCCGGCACGATTATTGGGGGACCTATTGGAGACAAGATTGGGCGAAAATATGTTATTTGGGTATCAATACTTGGGGCGGCTCCATTTACATTATTATTACCTTATGTTGATTCACTTTGGTGGACGAGTGTATTAACTATTATTATTGGGGCGATAATGGCGTCTTCCTTTCCGGCGATTTTGATTTATGCGCAGGAATTAGTTCCGGGCAGGGTTGGGACGGTTGCCGGATTATTTTTTGGTTTTTCATTTGGGGTGGGGGGGATTGCTTCTGCATTTCTGGGCGGGCTTGCCGATCATGGCGGGATTGAATTAGTTTACGATATTTGTTCATTCATACCCTTGCTGGGGCTAATTACCTGCTTCCTACCCAATATCCGAAAATAGTTAATAGTTAGTAGTGAATAGTTAATAGTGTCGCAAGCGGAATTATTACCAAAATGTTTGTAACTCCGCATTGCGAAACTCTCCACTATCAACTCTCCACTCTCAACTAATTTTAACTACCATGTTGTGAGGAAGCCGAATTGACCGGTGTGGGCGGTGGAACGTTCACCGAAGTCAAAATCGTAATTAGCGAAGAGTCGGAAACGTTTTGTGCGTGAAAGGTAAATATCTGTACCAATACCGACATTGAGCATATTCCGCCCAAGATTCACACCAGTTAGAATGCGGCTTTGATTTGGGTTGTTCAGGTAAGAAGTTCTCACAGAACTAAACACTTCGCCGCCGACTTGAATACCGTATTGCAAACGTGTACGGAAATGGATATGATCGGTTGGTTGAAATTTGGAGTTCAGACCAATTCGTAACACGGTTTGCCCCAGCGTACTTTTGGCGACAACCTGATTGGTATCGGCGGTTGTGAACCCTTTCATCCATGCTTTTTGGAAATCCACGGCGAAGAGCGGAACCAATTGCCAATTGTTTCTCCAGAACGCCGACCGGAACAACTCAATACTTGCATACATGGCATCGCCGTTGTAATTGTTGCGGTTATAATTGTGCTGATATTTGTAATTTTGATTACCGTAAGCGATGGAGGCATTGAGGGCGGTATTGCATCCGAATTGGAGATGAGAGTAGGAGCCGAAAACAATATCGTCGGCTTCAACACGTCCGATATTACTTGAGACGTAAGGATTGCTGTAACTGAAAAAGAATCCGGTACGCATGGTTTGATCCAATTGTAATTCAACACCGGTCAACAATCCGCCGCGTGTTGTTTTGTAATCACCGGCTGCATTATCATGCGTTACATTTTCGCCACGATAAAAGCCTTCAAACCAAAGTTCATAATTCAGACGTTCTTTTAATTGACCGCGAACTTTGTTATTTTGAATATTGTTACTTTGCGATTCATTTATTTCGTGAAGGCGGTTAAAAACTTTCTCATACGGTTGCCAAAGACTTAACTGTAACGCATTGGCGGCTAATTCGGGACCAAGTTGATTGAATAGAATTTGTACGAATTTTTCTTTATCATTGGGATCAAGGTTGTACAATTGTTGCAACAATTCGCTGTCGGCGTAATTTTGAGAATCGATCAGATCGCCGATTTGTGCCATATTACCGGACAATTTGTGGGATTTTGCGAAGTCATTAACACTTGACGGGTTATAGACGAAGTTAAGTTTATTGTTACCGACGAGTTGTGCGCCGGTAGTGGCGAGCAATTTATCGTTGCTAACTTTGGCAATGAAATCGCCGCTGATGGTGCCGTTGGTTGTTGTAATAACGTTTTTAATTGTTTCGGTTTTTGTCGGATCGGTGATTTGATAATCAAACTGCACATCGCCATTGAGAACAACATCGCCGTTTGCTGTTACTTTATTTTCTACTGCTTTTAGGGAAAGTTCGGTTCCGCTTTCGGTTTTTAATGTTCCGGTTTCGACGGGACTGTCATCGGGCAGATGCAGTTTCGCATTGTTGGTAACGTTAATATCTTCAAATTTGACGGCGTTTTTGAAGGTGGCGGCGGTATCTTTGCCGGTTACGTTAAGTTGTCCGTCATTATTTATTAAAGTAACGGCTCCGTTGCCGGTTTGTTCTTTTCCGATAATTTTGTTTCCGCTGAAAGTCCAATTACCGTTTTCGATTTTCATTCCTGCGGTTTCGACGCCGTTTTCAATATCGATATTCAGTTCCCAATTTTTGTCATTATTATTGGTACTGATTGTAACATAATCGCCGTTACAAAACTTGTTAGTTTCGGAAAACTCCCATTTTGGGTCAGACCATTTACCGCCGCTTGTGCGTGTAACATCCAGATTTTTTGTGAATGTTACGAGATTAAGTTGTTTTTTATCCGGTGTTGTGATAATTTCAAAACCTTGACGGTTATTGGCGGCGTTATTATCAAAGGTTACGTTGGCGGACTTGAATGTTCCTGTTACGTTTTGATTGGCGGTAAACAATCGATAAGTTTTTGGCGTTCCGGGTTCCCAATATTCGATATTTAAATTGGTATTGCCGGCAATGGCGGCAGTTCCGTCAACATCAACAACCGAGCCTGTAACGTTATACGTTTTTGTAAAATCAATATTAATTGTGGCGTTATTTCCCAGTTCGAGATTTCCTGTAATTTTGAGTTTATTTTCTAATTCGACATTGCTGTCGAAAGAAGCGTTACCGTCGATTGTTGCGATATTTCCGTTACCGGCGTTGGCGACGAAAGTTCTGGCGGAGGTTTCTTGATTGTAATTTCCGGTTAATGTACCGGTAAGTAAAACTTTGCCGCTTCCGTTTTTTTGTACAAAAGTTCCGACGTTATTATTACCGAGAGTTGTTTTACCGGTTCCGGTTTTGGCAACATTTTTTGTTCCGTTGAGACCGTTGATTGTTGTATCTTTATTTCCGGCGAGTTCAAGGTCGTTATCGAAAGTAACTGTTCCTGTGGAGTTGAGGTTATTCAGTTTTTTCGTATCTTGTGTTTTCAATATTGTTCCGGCGGCAACGTTAATTTCTGTCGTATTATCGATGGAGCCGAACAATTCCAATGTTCCGGCGTTGATATTTGTTGCGCCGCTGTAAGTATTTGTACCGGAAAGAGTTAATGTATCGATTCCGGTTTTGGTCAATGTTCCTGTACCGTTAATAACGCCGTAGAAATTGCCTTTGTCGATAGAAATATTTTTGTTACCGAGTTCGACGGAACCGGAACCCTGCAAATTTTGTACATTTGTGCTTGTTGCGCTAATACCGCTGATGTTGAATATTGAGTTGTTAGCAAGTGTTAGTTTGGACGAACTTGCAATACTGCCGGAATTTTTCAAAGCCAACGTTCCGTCTTCAATATTTGTTTCGCCGGTGTAAATATTTGTACCGGAAAGAGTTAATGTATCGATTCCGGTTTTGGTCAATGTTCCGTCGTTGCCGCTAATTGTGCCGTTGAAATCGCCTTTATCGACAGAAAGATTTTTGTTACCAAGTTCGACATTACCGGAACCCTGCAAATTTTGTACGCTTGTACTTGTTGTAACTTCGTTGAGATCGAATATTGTATTATTAGCAAGTGTTAGTTTGGACGAACTCGCAATACTGCCGGAATCTTTCAAAGCCAACATTCCGCCGTTGATATTTGTTTCACCGGTGTAAGTATTTGTACCGGAAAGAGTCAATTTATCGTTTCCGGTTTTTGTCAATGTTCCGTTGTTACCGTTAATTGTTCCGCTGAAATCGCCTTTGCCGACAGAAAGATTTTTGTTACCAAGTTCGACGTTACCGGAACCTTGCAAGTCCTGTACTTTTGTATTTGTTGTAACGCCGCTGAGATCGAATGTTCCACTGTTAATTGTTACGGCGGACGATTTTTCAAGACTGCTGTTTCCGGTCAATGCCAAAATTCCGTTGTTGATAATTGTTGCGCCGGTGTAAGTATTTGTACCGGAAAGTGTTGTAGTACCGCTGCCTGTTTTGGTAACACTTCCGTTGTTTCCGTTAAGACCATTGATTGTTGTATCTTTATTTCCG
>JAISNF010000042.1 GCA_031276415.1 Planctomycetaceae bacterium | reverse complement strand
TCGCTATCTACCAATGATTGAATCTGAATTTTGTAAGCGTAACGGTAAAATTGAAATGTCGATCTCGGATTTTCCGTAGCAATCCAGGATTTACCAAGACTAACACTGTAATAAAAAGAAATCCTGTCGCGTTTCAATCCGCGATTGATAAAATCAACCTTCCAAAAAGTATCTTCCGATTCATCAGGACTATCCTGTAATATTACCGGAATTGTAACAGAAACGCGGTTCTCTTCCTTCTGATAATCTTTTCCGCCAAAACAAATTTCAGGAGTATGCACCACCACACGACCTGTCGGTCCCACCATTAAAACCATGTGAACCACCGACTGCGTTTTGGTGTTACGGTAAGAGCGGGCAATATAACCGTCCTGAATCTGAAGTATTGTAATCGTTTCTGTATCAAGTTGTTGGTCTTCACCCGTAACAACCCAACCGTTGATTTCTTTGGGAAGTTCTTTCAATGCTTCTCGGGCTTCCGATAACCCCTTGAACAAAGACCAACGCCCCGTCTGTACTCCCGAATAAATCGTTATACAAAACGTTATTACAACAATAAGGGCAGTTCCAATAATCAATTGTGCTGACTTTGACATAATTTTGTGTAGTTTGTGATTAAGAGTTTATGATTGGTGATGATGATTTATAGTTACAACCACAAATCACAAACGCTTTTTTTACATTAAATAAAAAACGCTAAAATATAAACATTATTAATTATTACAGATTTGGTGTTGTACTCACTTCGGGAGGATATTTCATACGCAAATCATCGAACATATTTTTATTTTCATGAGTAAGTTTACCCGGTATCGCTTCCAAAAGCGGGCGGCTTCGGTCAAACCAATTTCGTGCATTTGTCGCCTGCCCCACAAGATCGTAGGCTTTGGCAAGATGCAAACAATAAATCGGATGTTGACAAGAAAGTTCCACAGCACGTTGCAAAACCGGAATCGCCTCATTTCCCCGTCCGTCATTCATCAAAATTATCCCTTTCGTGTCCAACAACGTAACATTATCGCGGTGTTCTTCCAACGCCGCATCAATCACTTTTAGCCCTTCCTCATGATTCCCTTCTGCCGTTGAAAGCAACATCGCCAAATTATTTTGAAACACTATATTGTTTGGTTCTTTGGTCAGCCCCAAACGATAAAGCGGAATAGCACGTTCCGGCTTTCCACGTACAATCCAATAGTCCGCCAAAGGAACTAACACATCAGGAGTTTCTGCCGGTTCTATTTTTTTATCGAGGTTTTCACGAGGAACATCAAACATAAATTCGACTTTGCCAGCCAAAGGTTCCAAGAAACGAACACCGCCAATATCTGTTACTGTTGACCATTTGATATGAACTCCGCCCTTAATTGGTGTAACAATTGGTGGCGTATCATCGTCTTTACTTGTTATGTTAAGTTTATTCGCCGGTATTGCGGCAGGCTGATTTGGCGCAACATTTTCCTCCTGAGCCAAAACAACAGTCGAACCTAAAATTGCCAACGAAAATAAAATAAAACCCGAAAATAATCGTTCGCAAAAATAATTCTTTTTCATAATAAATATTCTCCTATAAAAATGATCAGACTAAAATTGAAACCAAAACATCATACAAGACAATTACAATTTACCGCAATTTTCGATCAACCGTTACAATCTTTCGGAGAAAAGTTGTCAGCCCCGTGAATTAAAAACATTGAAATGTTACATTTCTATTCTTTTGTTTCCGTTATTTCCGTTTCTTTTGTTTCTGTTTCATTTGTTTTTGTTTCGTTTGTTTCTTCTTCAGTTTCTTCTTCTGGTTCCGAAGGCGGATAGATTTCGATATTTTTTGGATCGGGAATATCTGTCATGTCAGGAAACCGAATAACAAGAGCCAAAAGCCGGCGTTCTCCTAAATCAACATCTCTTGCATCAGGAGTAATCGTTCCACGAAGAACCTGACGCTCTCCCTTTTCTATTCGTATCATTAGTTTGTCAATCCGCTCCAAAACCGCTTCAGAAGGTCGAACCTGCGAAAGAAGTACCAACAATGAAGGTAATAATAACGGCTGCGAAGAAGGCATTCGATTAATCTCGTCAAGAATTAAATTAAAACCTTCATCCACCATCTGACTTTTAGCAAGACAAACCGCAAGCGGATAAACATTGGTCGAACCTTGTTTGGCAACAATTGCCAGATGACGTTTCGCACTATCAAAAAATCCCGCATCAAAAAAGAGTTTGCCCAAAGCAAGATTCAAACCAAAAATCAACTCCTTTTTTTCCCGACGTGCTTCCGCCAAAGCAATACATTGCCTCGCTATATTGTCTGCATTTTGTGTGTCTTCATCAGCAATTGATTTTTCAACCTGATTGTACATTCGTTGATAAGGTTGCGGAAATTGCGAAGCAACCGCATCAAGCGAAATTGCACGAATTATTGCATCACGACGAAGGCGTTTAGCGTCTTCTGTTCTGTTCGCTTCCTCGTACAAAGAAAGAAGACGATTCCAAATAACCGGCTGAACATTGCCGCACCGAATCGCTTCTTGATACGCCGTAATCAATGCGGCTTTAACATTCGGGTCTTCCAGATTTTGCAACAAATACTTTTCCTCAATCGTTGCCCTTAAAAGATAAGACATATCCCAATCTTTTCGGATTTTAGCGATTTCCTCCTGAAGTTGACGAATCTGATCATAAGGCGGTTCCGGTTCCGCCAACAAAAGTCTCGCCTGAATGTAACGCCACCAAGAACCGGATGTTTTGTCCAACAACTCAAGCCGCTCCAACAAAATTTTGGCATAAGCGTAATCTTCCCGATCAATCGCCATATTCGCCAAAAGGAAAAAACCTTGCGGCTTCAAAGAGTCCGGATTTTGATCAAATGTCGATTTCAAACGGGCATAAACTTTATCTAAAGAATTGGGGTCTTTGTCCTTTAATGTTTGTAACAAAATCACAAACCGTTGTTTTTGCGAAGCGGTTAACAATTCACTTGCTAAAGCCTCCTCAATAATCAAAGCAGCACCTTCACGATCACTGCGGCGAATAGAATCGTTAATTCGTTCCGTAAAATAAGCGGCTTCACCATTGGGCATCTCCCGCATCTTTTGTATAATCCGATCAAAATCCGACAACTGAGCCAAAGAACTATAAATTCCGGCAAGTTCCATCAAAAAAGAAAGATCATCAGAATAAACTTTTTTCTCTTGTGAATTGGGCTGTGAATTTGGCGAATCTTCCTGATTTGATGACGCCGGTTTTTGTGCCTGAATAGGAAGTTCTTTGTTTTCCAACTCGCGGAACTTTCGCATTGCTACAATTTGTGCCTGAAGAATCTGTTCCGCATTATTCGAAAGACTGGCTTTGGTCATTTCAAGATGAATCAATCGTAAATCAATAACCCAAGGTTGCGGTAATTGTTCGCGATGTTCATTAAGTATTCGTAACCGTTCTTCGACAATATCCAAATCTTGCGGATCAGGATTACCGCGACTCATCTGGTATCGGAATAAACTTTGCGCATAATAATAATTGAGCGATATATTTTCCGGTGAACGTTCAACGGCTGTTTTGAGAATACGAACCGCATATTCCGGTTTGTTCTCTTGTTGGTAAACATTGGCAGCGGCAAGTGCTGCCATGTTTCGTAAACTTACCGTAAAAGTCGGATGATCAACCGCAACAAAATATTTCGCCGCCTTATCCCATAATCCCAAGTCCGCAGAAAGTCGCCCCGCAAGCAGCAAAGATTCAGGAAGAAGCCTAATGTAAATACTTTGACGATCCAAAATATAATCGTGCGGTTGACCAAAATTACCAAGTAAATTGTCCAAAATTTGAATGGCGTCGTTGTTTTTTTTCTGATTCAAAACATACAAACGCCGTGCTTCTTCGGTACGTCCGGCGATTTGGGCTTCTTCCGCTTTAGCCAATATTTCCGTTCCTTGATTTGCGGAAAGCCGAGCGGACAAAAGTAAACCCATGTTAAGAATTTGAGGTACGGAATTAGGACGCCGCACTCTTGCATCTATTGAAATTTGATTTAATGAAGCAATTTTTACTTCGGCTTCTTCGAAACGTTTTTGTTCCATAAGAGCAATGGCAAGACGTCCCACTAATTCCTCAACCGCCGGATGATTTGACTTGGTAACTCCCTCATTCCAAACCTCAATGGCTTCGTTAATTTTCCCTTCACCACTTAGATATTCGCCAAGATATTGATAGCCAAGCCCATAATACGGATTCTCTGAAACATTACGACGCAACAAATCTTCGCCCAATTTTTTCCGCTCATTAGCGATTTCCGTATTACCGGCGCGGTTGGCAATTGCGGATTGTTGAAACGCATACAAACTGGCAAAAATCAATCCCTCAACATCATTAGGATCAAGTTTTAACACCGCCTGAAGATCAGGATCCAACTTGTCCAAAGGCGGTTCCGAAGGAATAAAACGTGTTTTAAACCGAAATCGTTTCAAATAAGCGTTCACATTTTGAGCATTGCGGCTAACCATTGCATCAATAATCGCTAACGCTTTCGCTTGCCGTTCCGTATCGCTGGTTCCGTAAAGAGTTTGGCTGGCGAAATTCTTAAAAGTATCACGTTTGACATCAATAATAAATTCAGCGTATCGGGCAGCAATTTCAATATCTTCCGGTTTCATGTTGTACACATCTTCCAGAAGTTTATCCAAATGTTGCGGCAATGTCGGAGTCAAACCTATTTGTAACGGATTGTAACCAACCAGCGGAAGATTAATCATTATCGATAACGTAAGATAACGCATTGCCTGATAGTTGTATCGATTATTGATTTCCCATTCAACTCGCTGCACTTCTTTTGCCCGTTCGATAACTCCAGAATAGTTTGCCCGTTCCCATTCGAGTTCCATTGACCGAATACGGTATGTAAGCGATCCCTGATCCGAAGCAATTGTCTGAATCAATTGCGTACAACTATCTATAATTTGTTTAATACGAAATTGCCGAACCGCCGCATTGGTTTTACTTTCGTCTTTGTAAATGCTTTCCAGAATACTGTTTAACTCCGTCTGAACTTTGAGAACACCTACAGGTTGTGACCGATTGAAATTATCAAGAAGGTTGGCGGCATCCATTCTTTTTTTCAACGATTCATTTAATTTTCCGTCCTTTTTAAGTTCCTCCGCTTCCACGACCATTTTTTGTGCAGTGGACAAAATCTGACCGGACAAATTCGATACACGGAAAAAATAAAGACCCGACGCCGTACCACAAAATACGAGAAATACAATCAATCCCCCCAAAAGCCATTTCCACGAAATGACATATTCGGCTAATTGAGAACCTGCCAACTTGGATTGTTGCGGGGTAGAAACGGAAGCGGAGGTTGATGTGGAAGATGATTGTGGCGATTCCGGCTGTTGCGGTTGCGAAAATTCGGAAGTAGTCATAATATGTAGAAATTAAGAATTAATGAAAGTCTTGTAAAAAATTAAAGTAAATGATAAAAAAAGTAATGAATTACACAAGAGGGGAACATTTTTATATCTTGTTTATATTCAGTTACAAAATATAAAATTTCCTCAAAGCCTCTTCGGTTAATTCAATTTTTTTACCGTGTAAAATAATAAACTATCGTAGTGTTTCGGAAAATTCGTGTAATGTTTGGCAAGTTGCGGCATCAATCACCAAAGATTCTAAGGCAATCGGATCATTCATTCGCCGAATTGTCGTTTCAATTTTTTTAGGAATCCTAGTGAATTTTTTCCGTAATACGGACAAAACCGCATTACGTCCAAATTCCGCTTCGCCTTTTACAATACCTTTTGCTTCGCCTTCTGCGATACCTTTTGCGATACCTTTTGCTTCGCCTTTTGCGATACCTTCAAGAACTAATTCATCTATCAATGACATGGACATAGGAATACCTCCTTTTTTTTGAGTTTGTTTGGTGAGTTTGGTAAAATCATCATGAGTAAAATGTTTTGCGCTTGTTGTTGCGTAAAACAATGCTTCTTGCCATTCCCGTTGCGATTCTTCCAAGTGGATTGTCGGTTGCAACTTCTGATAAATTTTCATAAGATTCGTAACAACATCTTGGCTAAAAATCGTTTGCAAAGTCATAAAAAGGACACTAAGTTTCGTATCTTCAGGAAGTTCTTCTTTGGAAACAAGTTCGGATACGTCACATAAAAGAGCATTCATATTTACCGCATACTCTTCAGTTCCTTTCAAAGTCCGAATTAATTCTATCAACTCCGTAGGTGCCGTAAATTGATTTTTACCGTAATAAAAAATAATCGGAAGAACCATCGGAAGCAAAAATGTTTCGTAACGTTTTTTATCTTCTTCAGTGGCTCCATGTTTACGCGCTGCCGATTCTACTATCTTAAATTCACGATTCCAAATACGAATAACATATTTAACTACTTGAAAAATTGTCCATTTATCATTTTGGGTTTTTATTTCTATCAGAATGAAAACGACAATCATTTCATTACTGTTCTTAATCGGAATCCGATACAACACGTCCAAATAAAATTGTTTAAGTTCTTCATCAATATAAGTTTCCGGATCAATCTGCAAACGATCAAGATCAAGAACTTCCAATGTCTCCGGTTTAAGAACATGTTGCAAAAATTTTCTGGCAATTTGGAGATTACGCAATTTGTTTTTACAAAAGGCGTCATGTTGATACGTTTTCTTAAACTCGTTAAGAGCCTGCAAATCAATTGGTTGTGATAAATTGGATGGTTTAATCGAAGACTTTTTTACCATAAAATTCTTTTCATTGAAGGTTCAAAAAAATTATCAAACATTGGAAATATAACATCTTAGCGGAAATGTTTGTATTTTCAAGAACCTCGAAATTTTCTTCACGTTTAAGATTGGGAATAGTTTAAAGTATCATTATTTTAAAATTTAATTATTCGGTATATTGTAGTAAATGAGCAAGCCGGATTTGTTCCAATTTATCGGCAAAACCGCCGTCTTTTCCTGCCATTTGGTAATAAGGAATATCTTTAACAACAATTCCGTCAACGGAACTTCCGGTGCTGACGAGTTTTCTGTACACATCTTCCATTGCTCCCAAAATTGTTTCGCCCTGACGAACACAAAGCAATACGGAATCTGTGCTTGACGCCATAATGAGTGATTCGGCGGCGTTCGCAACCGGCGGAAGAACAACCAGCACCAACGAATAATGTGATTCCAACGTATCCAGAAGTTCCCGAAAACGCCCGTCCCCAAGCAATTCATAAGGAGAAACATCTAACTGTCCGGCAGAAAGTAAGTGTAAGTTCGGCTCGCGTTCATTCAAAACAACCGCTTCACCAAAACCATTTCGAAATGATAAAACATCCGCCAAACCAATTCCGGTTTCCTCGTTTCCGAATAATAAATGTAACCGTCCTACCCGCATGTCCGCATCAATTAACAATACGGGTCCGCTTTTCATCTGAGCCATTGCAACAGCAACCTGAACCGCTAAAAATGTTTTACCGTCATCAGCAGAAACACTCGCAACAGCAAGCGTCCGGCAATTTCGAAACGGATCACTAAGCAAAAGATGTGTACACCAATTATGAACACTTTCGCGATAACGGGCTAAACGTTTTCGGAAAGTTGACCCGTGAATCCATGCAACCGGCGGTTCCATAATTTCACCGATAATAACTTGAGGAATCGCTCGGCGAATTTGTGAAACATGATAAAGCCGCGGTTTGATTCGTTCAATCGCAATTCCAAGAAATAACGGAAAACAAAAACATCCCAACGCCCCAACCGAAGCAAAAAGTAATTGTTTGGCGTTATTAGGTTTGGTCGGAATGGTTGCCTTTTTTTTCAGTTCAATTTGGTTTGGAGCGTAACGTTCGGTTTCCAGACTGACAACACGGGTTTCCAATTGATCAAGGATTTTGTTGACTCGTTCAAGTTGAGCCTGTTGAAATGAAACGTCAACAATCTGAACTGTTCGTTCACCGACATTAGTTCTTTGTTCGTCATATCGTTTTTTGAGATTTTCAACCAGAATTTCCTGAGAACGTATTGCCATTGATTTTTCCCAGATTGCTTGTTCCAGACTGGCAACAAGAGAACTTTGAATATCTTTGATTTTATTATCTCCGGCACTGGAATATTCTTCTTCGATCTTCTTTTCGATTTCTTTGATTTGATTTTGATAGCCGATAATTTTCGGATCATCATCCCGTACCAATGTTTTTTTCAACGAAGCGACTTGTTCCCGCAAATCAACCAGTTTGGTTTGTAACATTCGCAACATCGGATCGTTTTCAATTGCTTTTGCCAACATGGATTGCGGGATATTCATTCCTTCGGTCATGGATTCTTTGAGCATTTTCTCTTCTGCCCGTAACGATTCCAATTTTGATTCGTGCAGATAAAGATCGCGAAGAATAGATTCGCCCTGATTCATTCCGCCGGATAATCCGTCTTTACTTGCGGCTCCGCCTTGTTTGGCGGCTTTTTCCATTCCGGTACGAATTTCTTCTTGAAGAAGTCTTGCAATGGATTTTTGACGGTTTACTTCTAAATTTAATTGAGTGAGCAATTTAAGATTCCAATCCTGAGCCTGATTCGCATAATATTCAAAAAATGCGGTTACAACACTATTTGCAATTTTCGCGGCATCTTCTGCAATTTCCATTTCAATGCCCAGTGTTACCATTTCCGATTTATTTTGTGTTTGCCTTAATTTTAGCGATCTTGCGAGCCAATCGACTTTATTCTTTTGTTTGACTACAAAAGGAATATTGGCAACATCGGGATTTTCCAAAGCCTTGTCAAGAATCAGCGGACTTCGGATAATAGCAAATTGTGTTGTAACATAAGCGTCGTATTGTTTCTGTTGTTTTTCGTCAAAAATGAAGTACGGTTTTTGTGAAAGAATCTGTATGTAAGCGATTGCCTCATACCGAATCGGAAACGAGGCGTAAATGGCGGCAAACGCTATTGACGCTA
>JAISNF010000022.1 GCA_031276415.1 Planctomycetaceae bacterium | reverse complement strand
TAGTATTTCTCCTTATGAAAAAAAGGGACATGTTTACAGATTACATAACAAAATAATCTGTTTTAGTTACAAAATGGGAAAAACTCAACGCCGAGAAACGGCAACAGAAATATCTCTCTTACGATTAGGAGCGACACGCTTTGTAGACAGGTTCATTCCCACCAACGAAAGTGGTGCATTACATATTTTAATATGCAATGCTGAATTATACCCATAGTGTTACACGCGACGCTCCCTTAACGGGAGCCACGCAACTCTGTAACACTAAAGTAATTTCTTACCCGGAAATCCGGTCGTTATGTAAAAAATTACAATTCGCCGAAGCGACTACAATATTGTTGACGTACTCGATTTTTTTAATACCCGAACAAAAATTCGGGCGATTTATTTTTTAAAACGTAATTTGGTCTCCAAAATTTAAAATAAAAATTCAGAAATTAATTATTCGTGATTATACAAGACCCGTTAAACATGTCAACACCAAAACAAAAATTTTTTGTCGTCTGTTTTATTGTTTTGTATTATCAAATTTATTGTTTTGTATTATCAAAAAATAATCTGCGATTATCAGCGTTATCTGCGGACTGTTCTTTTGTGGTTAAGAAATATAGACAATTGTCTTTTATTTCTAAAGTTTTTCATCTATAATGCAAGCGTATTAACATTGTTTGAAATTTAACCCGAAATTGAATAATGAAACTCTCGGTTCACGATTTTCTTTGGAATCCGTCGCAATTTTCAGCAAAAGCGATTTGTGTTGTCTATGGTAATGATCCGTTTTTGAAATTCCACGCTGTTCGGATATTACGAAATCAGGTTTTGACGGAAGAAGATGCTGAATTTTCATTGACCCGATTTGAAGGTGATACGATAAAATTTATTGACGTCCTCAAAGAAGTAAACACGGTGGCAATGTTCGGCGGCGGTCAACGGCTGGTAATTGTCGAAGAGGCGGATTCGTTTGTTACAAAATATCGGGCGGAACTGGAAGAATACGCCGAAAAACCGTCAGGACAAGCAGTGTTACTTTTATTATTGCAAACTTTTCCCGCCAACACCCGACTTTGTACACGCGTTACAGAAAAAGGTCTCGTTATTGAAGCAACCTCTTTGCCGGAAAAAGAAATTACAAAATGGATCGTCCGCTGGTCAAAACAACATCACAAAACACCTTGCGATCCCGATGCCGCTGAAATGATTTTTCAACGAATTGGAACAGAACACGGTTTGATTGATCAGGAACTTGCAAAACTCGCATTGATGGTTGCTCCAAAAGAAAAAATCACAATGGCATTGGTTGAAAAATCCGTCGGTTCATGGCGTTCGCAAACGGCATTTGAAATGTTGGATTTAGCCCTACGCGGCGAAACTGCCGCAGCAATCCGGCAACTCGATCAATTATTACTTGCAGGCGAAAACGCTATCGGTGTTCTTGCCCAAATCGCTCCGACACTCCGAAAATTCGCCGCAGCAACACGACTAATTCTTGAAGCGGAAAAAAACGGGAAAAAAATCTCCACCGCTACCGCATTGGAACAAGCCGGAATGAATCGTTATTTCATCGGAAAATCGGAAGAACAACTCAGAAGATTGGGACGTCATCGCGGAACCAAATTGCTAAACTGGCTTCTCCAAGCCGATCTTGATTTGAAAGGAGCAAGCCGAAATGATCCAAGAATTATTCTCGAAACATTTATCATCAATATCGCCGACCCGCGACTCAGAACTCTGTAAAGAGTTTCGTAAATCATCCTGTAAAGGGAAATTCTAAAACGACAAATTTATTTTTATTAACCACAGAGAAAAGAAAAACCGTCCGCAGATTACGCTGATAAGCGCAGATTGTCTTTTGAGAATACGAAACAACAAAATAGACAAACAATTTTTTTTGTTGTTTTCTATTTTAAAATACATCTGCGATTATCAGCACAATCAGCTGACAAATTTTAAAATGATCTGCGGACAATTTTTTCTATGGTTAATAAAAATGAATTTGTGTTTTTTAGAAGTTTTCTAAATTTTCTAATGTTCAAAACCTTGCGGCTGAAGAGCGGTTCCGTTGGAGAAACGAAGTCCGGGTTCTGAAGTTAATTCGGCGACAGAATACAAGGTTACGTTAAATTGTTCACGAAGCGGTTGGAGGTGAAGGAGTTTTTCGGCTTCGTCCGGCGGTACAGCCAATAAAAGTTCAAAATCTTCTCCGTCAGAAAGAGCGTGTTCCAGAGGAGTTTTTCCGGTTTGTTGCGATAATTGAACCGCAGCCGGTGAAATCGGAATTGAATTTTCGTGCAAGACCGCACCAAGACCGCTTTCAACCGATAAACGATGCAAATCAAGCGAAAAACCGTCACTAATATCTATTGCGGCATGAATATTAAAATGTTCGTTAAGATAAAGTGCTTCGAAAATTCGCGGCTCAAACAGAAATTGATGTTCCAAAATACTTCCGCCGAGCAGCCCCGTAACAAGAATACGATCACCGGATTTTCCGCCGTTTCGCCGTAACACACCATGCGGCGTAACTCGTCCCAGAATCGTAACCGAAATGACCAAACCGTTGTTCCATGTATTGGTATCACCGCCAGCCAAAGTCAGAGAATATTTTTGAATAAGCGGTTCCATGCCGTTGTAAAGTTGTTCGGCAAGTTGGATGCCTGCTGATTTGGGCAACGCCACCGCAATCACAATAAAGGTGGGAATTCCGCCCATTGCCGCAATATCGCTCAAATTAACCGCTAACGCCTTACGACCAATCCATTTCGGATCAACTCGTCCAAGTAAAAAATCAATCCCCTCCGTCAACATGTCCACCGTAATAATTGTATCACCAAGTACCGCCGCATCATCGCCCAAAAGTTCGGAACCGGCTCGGCTTCGTAATTGCTCAATCCATTCAATTTCCATCTTTTGCCTCATTGTTTTAAAATTTGTCCGCAAATTGTTTTTAAAAAAGTCCGCAGATTACACTGATTATCGCAGATTATTTTTAAAATACAAAACAATCTGCGGCTATCTGCGAAATCTGCGGACAAATTTTAAAACAATCTGCGGTTAAATTTTTGAACACAGTACTTCCGTGTGCAACAAAATTTGTTTTGGAATCAGCATTTCATCGGAAATACAAACCCAAAACTCATTTCAACAAAACTTTGTAATATTAAAAATTAAAAAGGCTACACACGGAAGTACAACGAAAAGACTAAACAGAAAAGAAACAAGAAAAGAAACGAAACAGAAAAGGATTGTTTTTAATATAAAAAAATTAACGTTAAAGGACAATTTCATCAAAGGATAATTTCATCAAAAGACAATTCATCAAAGGATAATTTTCATAAAGGAACTTCTTATGTACGCATTATGTACGCAATTGAAACTTTGAAACGATTTTGTGCAATTTATCCGTCATGCCGTTCATTTGATGGGCTGCACTGGCGGATTGTTCCGCCGCCGCCGAATTTTGTTGAGTTACGGAATCAATTTGCTGAAGCCCAATAGTTACCTGCTCAACACCTTGCGCTTGTTCAGTGCTTGCCGTTGCAATTCCCGCTACCAAATCAGTTGTTTGCTTAATTTGTTCAACAATAGAATTGAGTGTTTCCGACGTCCGTTTTGCAACTTCACCGCCGACAAGAATTTCTTTACCGCTGGTTGAAATCAAATCGGTTGTTTCTTTGGCTGCTTTTGCGCTTCGTGCCGCCAGGTTGCGAACCTCTTCCGCAACAACAGCAAAACCTTTGCCGTGCGCCCCCGCCCGCGCCGCTTCAACAGCAGCATTCAACGCCAATAGGTTTGTCTGGAACGCAATATCATCGATAACTTTAATAACCCGCTGAATTTCATCTGAATTTTTTGTAATTCGTTTCATCGCACTGGTCATTTCCAGCATTGCCTGTTGACCTTCTTCGGCGGCGTTGGAGGCTTTTTGAGCCAAATCACGGGCTTGACCGGCACTGTGGGCGTTCTTTTTGGTTTGGCTGCTGATTTCGCTCATGGACGCCGTAATCTCTTCCATTGACGCCGCCGATTCCTGTGAACCGTTAGACAATGTTTGTGCCGCAGTGGAAATTTCATTAACTCCAGTCGAAAGTTGCCGGACACTGTGATGAATTTCAAACAAAACGGTATTGACTTCTCCGAGCATTTTAGCGAGGTTTATATTCATTGTATCATGCGGACTTTTTTCTTTAATTGTAATACGCCAGTCACCGGACGCTAACGTATTTGCCATTTTATCAATTGTTTTATAATCATTTAGTACGAGATTGAGACCGCCCACCAAATCGCCGACTTCGTCATGGCGTTTGAGCAGATCGGGTTTGATTTCAACACTCAAATCACCTTCACCGACAAGACGTTTTACGACATCAAGGGCTTTAAGCAATCCAGAGGAAATATTCCGGCTCAACATAAAACTAATAATAATTCCAAACAACAACGCCAATGTCGAAACGCCCAGAATTAACCAAACGATATGATTAACAGTTTGCTCGGTTGATTGTTGAATTTCTTTTGTTTGGGTAATGAATTGTTGCAGAATTTTTTCGGTACGTTGTATTAGTTCTTCGCAATATCGGGCATTATCAATATCGGTTTGTCTTTGAACTTTATCGCAACGAAGCACTTCATCCATATATGTTTTCCATTGTTTGATATCGGTGATTGCGGTATTGATAATTTCGAGATGTTCTTTTGCGAGCGGATTGATTTTAATTTCTTCCATTTCTTGCGACAATTTTTTAAGTATTGCATCAATATCCGTTTGAAATTTTAATTTGGTTTGCATATCCCAAGTTTCTGCGGACTGATAATACCATTGCCGTGCGTTTTGCATTTGGGCGACGGTCGTTTCAAATAGTTGCAATAAATCTACCAAATCTTTGTAATAATATTTTTTGTCATTACTTTCGATGATACTTTTTTCCAATGATTGGGCGATTGAGTCGCTGCAACTCTGAAAAGTATTGACGAGTGATTCTCCGGTTTTTGAAAAAATTTTAATAGTTTCAACACGTTTTCGTTCTTCTTGATACCAGAGGCTATCGCTTTTGATAAAGTTTTCGTAAATTGTTTCAATTGTTTTCAGTTCTTTTGATACTTCGGGTGTTAAATGATCGCGGATTTGATCGGCAAATTCTTTGATACGTTTATCATATTCTTTGCGTTCGTGTTCATATTTTAGGTCATGCATGAGGGATGCGTTTAATGTTGTTGTAACTGCGAGGTGTTTGTTCAATCTTATTTGCCGTACTGTTCCTTGAATTTGTTCTATTTCAAAGAGGGATTTCATATTGGAACTGCTGATTTTCATACCGAGCCATGATGTTGCTGTAACAAGTATTAGTAAAATCAGTACAATAATAAAACCGCCGCTTAATTTAGTTCTGATTTTATATTTGTTTAACATAACGGAAAAACTCCTATAAAAGTTGACAGGTGAATAATTGATGATTGATAGTAGATATTGATAGTAGATATTGAGATAGTAGATAATGAATAGTTGTTGCGAGCGGAGATATTATCGTATTTTCTTTTGGTTTACTCATCTTGGTTCACTCACCGCTGGAATTTTTAGAG
Organism: Planctomycetaceae bacterium; assembly: GCA_031276415.1. Taxonomy (GTDB): domain Bacteria; phylum Planctomycetota; class Planctomycetia; order Pirellulales; family Thermoguttaceae; genus WRKP01. Next base: position 6,273 of record JAISNF010000022.1, on the reverse strand, counting down.
AGGATCACACAAAAGATCAAGGTGATACGTGGATTACAAAATAATTACCCGACTTTGGGACGGTTATTTTGTTTGCTTGGACACTTTGTAGTTAATAGAAATTAGGGATTAGGGAATAGGGATTAGTGGAGAGTGGATAGTGAATAGTGAATTAGTTTGCAAGCGGAATTATTGCCGCAACGGTTGTAATCCGCTTGCGAACTCTCCACTATCAACTATCAACTCTCCACTAAAAATCCTCCTCTCTTGACCATAATTTTGACTGTGATAGAATTTGGAGAATTATTTTTATGGTGGTTGTAGTTCAATTGGTAGAGCACTGGATTGTGGTTCCAGGCGTTGTGGGTTCGAGTCCCATCAACCACCCCTTCTCGTAAATCTTTCGCCGAAAGGTTGTCTTTTAATTTCCTGTCGTAAACGAATTTCTGAAATTATTCTACTGAATAGATACTATTTATCTGCGTCATTTGCGGACACGTTTTCGTTTTTGAGGGGAAAATATCGCAAATGATCGCTCGGTAATTAGTTTCAAGGCAGTGTATCTTTCTTAAAAATACGTGTAATTAACTCATTGACACGTGTAATTAACTCATTAACACGTGTGATTAACTCATTGACACGTGTAATTAACTCATTGACACGTGTAATTAATTCATTGACACGTGTAATTAATTCATTGACACGTGTAATTAATTCATTGACACGTGTAATTAACTCATTCACACGTGTAATTAACTTATTGACACGTGTGATTAACTTATTGACACGTGTAATTAACTTATTGACACGTGTTATTAACTTATTGACACGTGTTTTTAACTTATTTACACGTGTAAATAACCTTTTGACACTTGACAATTTCCTTTTGTTATGTGATAATTGTCAAAATTTGTGTGGTCGGAAAAGTTAGTAAGACCGTTTTGAAGGGAAAATTAACAATCTTTACTGAAAAAAATTGCAATGATCAATCGAAAACGTTATATGCCCACCAAAGACGGCGAATTTGTTGCTTGGGCGAGAACAATTTATAAGGATTGTAGTGAAAACGCTGCAATTTGGGAACTTGATAGGACTCAAATTACCCAATTTTTAGACTTGCTCAATACCGCCGAAACTGCTTTTCAAGCAAATTCACATCTTGATTTGCGGAATAAAGTCTCTGTTATCGCAAAAAATACGGCTCTTTTAAACCTTAAACAATTTCTCAGAACATTCACAAAGTTATTGGAAGGAAATTTGAAAATTCCCGATAACGCCATCAAATCAATGGGATTGCGACCACGTCAACAAGCCGCCCATCAACCAATTCCTATTCCCGATGATGTTCCGGTTCTTACGGCAGTCGTCGGACAACATCACGAATTGACGGTTTACGCCTCAACCTTGCAACATGGACACCCAACCGATCACGTCCAAACCGGAAAATATGCCGGATTCATCCTGAAATATAGAATTGAAGATGACCCGCAATGGCAAATCGTCCTCTCAACAAAATTACATCACCAACTCCTCTTCACAGAAACAGAAAAAAGAAAAAATATCATCCTACAAGCCGCTTGGCTAAACCCAAGAATGCAAAACGGTCCTTGGAGCGAAGAAATAAAAGAATTGATCAATTAAAATGGAAAGATAATGGTAATCGGTAAAGGTCGTCAATGTTTCAGGCGAAATATTGACGACCTTTTGAATGATTCGTGTGATTTGTGTGATTTTCGTGTTTGGAATTTTTGGGGTTGTGTTGTCTTGAAATGTTTGTTGTGGTCTGTGAATCGGAATAAAATGAATCACAAGACCTTTCTATTTTTTAATGTTCTGATAAAATACACGGGCTTTTTTTAATCGGGATTTTTTTAATCAGAACCATTTTATAAAATACAGAAAACCAATTTTATAAAACACTTTATAAAACACTTTATAAAAACACAGACCACTTTTTGAATATTCAGAACTATGAACGAACCAGCCAACGAAATTCCAAAACAGTATGACCCCGCCACCGCACAAGAAAAATGGGCAACATTTTGGGATGAAAACCAACTTTTTCACAGCCAACCCAACCCCAATAAAAAACCCTTTTGCGTGGTCATTCCTCCGCCCAATGTGACCGGTGCTCTGCATCTAGGACACGCCCTAAATAATACACTCCAAGATATTACCGTCCGCATGAAACGTATGCAAGGATTCGAGACATTGTGGATCCCCGGTGTTGACCACGCCGGAATCGCCACCCAAGCCGTCGTCGAACGCCGACTCCTCGAAGAAGAAAAACTCACCCGACATGACATCGGTCGAAATGCCCTCGTCCAACGAATCTGGAATTGGAAAGAACAATATCAAACCCGAATCATTAACCAACTCAAAGGTATGGGTTGCTCCTGCGATTGGACAAGAACCCGCTTCACATTGGACGAAACGTGCGCTAAAGCAGTCCGGTATTTTTTCTTCAATCTTTTCAAACAAAAATTAATCTATCGCGGTAAACGTCTCGTCAATTGGGATACACTCCTCCAAACCGCCGTCAGCGATGATGAAGTTTTTCATGAAACAATTACAGGACATTTTTGGTATATTAAATATCCCGTGATTGAACCAAAACCAGATGAACCGAAATACGTCGTCGTCGCAACAACCCGCCCGGAAACAATGCTCGGCGATACCGCAGTTGCCGTCCATCCCGACCCCAAAACCGCCCTCAATAAAGTAATCAGCGATCTGAAAAAACGCCTCGCCGCCGCTCCCGAAAAAGAAAAATATGATCTGCAAAAAGAACTCGATGAAACAGAAAACCGTTTGCATAATTCCAATAATTCCAATAATTCCAACAATAGCCTGCTCGAACATTTACAAATCGAACATTTACAAATTTTGGCTCGCATGGCAACCGAAGGACGTTGTGTTATGCTTCCGCTTGCCAACAAACCAATTCCCTTGATCACCGATGTCTGGGCAAAACCCGAAAAAGGTACCGGCTGCGTTAAAATCACACCGGCACATGACCCCAATGATTACGAAGTCGGTAAACGGCAGAAATTACCAATAATCAATATTTTAAACAAAAACGGAACCCTCAATGAAAACGCCGGAAAATACTCCGGTTTGACAATCAAAAAAGCACGCGAAACTATTGTCGCCGACCTCGAAGAACAAGGTTTGTTGGTTTCCGTCGAAGAACGAATTATTGAACTTGCCCACAGTGACCGCTCCAAAACTCCAATCGAACCCTTTCTCAATGATCAATGGTTCGTCAAAATGGATCAATTGGCTCAAAACGCTATTGATACCGTCAAAAACGGTGAAGTCAAAATTATTCCCGAACGCTATAAAAAAGGTTACATCGATTGGCTCAGTGAAAAACGGGATTGGCCCATCGGCAGGCAACTCTGGTGGGGACATCGGATTCCAATTTGGTACTGTGACGGCGCAACAGAAAAAGAAATCGAAAAAGCCTTTGCCGGACGTAATGATATTTCATGGCAATGGGATTCGGAAAACAATGTCTGGTGGATTTGCAGCCAAACAGAAGATTTGCCCGAAAATGCCGTACCAAATTATAAAATCGTACAAGATGATGATGTTCTTGATACATGGTTTTCCAGTGCCTTGTGGGCTCATTCGACGCTCGGTTGGCCCGAACAAACACCGGAACTCAACTATTATTATCCAACCGGCGTTCTCATAACAAACCGCGATATTCTAACACTTTGGGTCGCCCGAATGGTTTTAGCAGGAAAATTTAATACCGGCAAAAAACCGTTTCACGAAGTTTTCATTCATCCGAAAATTCTCGATAAATACGGCGAAGGTATGTCAAAATCGAAAGGCAATGGAGTTGATCCGATTTCGGTTATTGCTAAATTTGGTGCTGATGCGTTGCGGTTTGCGTTGGCGTATTTGACAACGGAAAATCAGGATATTCGATTGACGCTTGATTTTGAGTGTCCGTATTGCGGAACAATTGTTGAGCAAACGAAAAAGAACCGAACGCAGCCGAAAATTATTTGTCCGAAATGCGGTGTGTCGTTCCGAACACAATGGGCGGAAACAGAATCAGATAAAATGTTGGCGGAAGGTCCCATGATTGGAGAACGTTTTGAGGTTGCACGAAATTTCTGCAACAAACTCTGGAATGCCGCAAGATTCGTGTTGTTAAGCCTGCAAGAACCGCAACTCAACGAATCCGGTAAACACCAAAATCATACCGAAGTTCATACCGAAAACCATTTTCTCGAAGACCGTTGGATTTTAAGCCGTCTTGCAACCGTAACCAAAAATGTTACCGAATCGCTCGAAACGTATCGTTATGCGGATGCGATGCGATTTCTTTATGATTTTGCGTGGGACGAATTTTGTTCGTTTTATGTTGAAATGGTTAAATCCCGTCTTGCCGATGAAACACAGAAAACGCAAGCCCAAGCAATGTTGATTTTTGTTCTGAATACGTTGCTTCGGTTATTGCATCCGGTGGTTCCGTTTGTTACGGAAGAAATCTGGCAACGGTTACGGTTATCGTGTGTCGGTTTTACCGGCGGCAGTTTCACCGGTAACGATTTTATTAGCAATGATTTTACCGGTAATGATTTTGTTAAATTTGCTAAAAGTATTGCGATTGCGCCGTGGCCTGTTGCTGACGAATCGGCGATTAATTCGGAAATGGAAAATCAGTTCAAGGTTTTTCAGGAATTATTGCGTGCGATTCGGGATGTTCGGGCGAGCCGCAATGTTCCGCCCAAAACGGAGATTGCGTTTTCTGTTCGTTGTGATACGCCAACGGCGACTTTATTGAAACCGATGGAACCTTATTTTCTTTCGATGGCAAAGGCAAAAGCGACTGGTTGGGGTGAAGCGGTTAAGGCTCCGGTGTTGTCGTCAACGGTTCCGCTTACTGGAATGGATGTTTATGTTGATCTTTCGGATTTGATTGATATTGCGGCGGAAAAGGCAAAACTGGAAAAAGAAATTGCTAAACTTGATGGTTTTATTAAATCGAAGGAATCAAAATTGAACGGTGATTTCGTCAACAAAGCCCCTGTAACAGTTGTCGAGAAAGAACGCCAATCTCTCGCCGAATTGCAAGAACAACGCCAATCAGCCCTAGATGCGCTAACAAAATTGAAAAATTTGAAAACCGTTCAGTAATGTAGACGACAATATTATTGAGATTCAAAATGAAATATAATAAATAATGTTAGTGTTTTCAAGAACCTTAATATTAGGGAACAGGTAATTTTGAATCATTTAATTATTTCTACCTAATTTTCCAAACAAAACGATCTCACCAATAGTAAAATAGTTACGCTTAATTTTTGAGGCAATTATTGATCGTGTTTTATTCCGGTTTGTAAAAATCCAAGCAAAATATTGACATTTTTAACAAAAACAGAATTGTCGATCATTTGTATTTTCTCATTTGAACGAGCGGCTTTAAGTATTCCCTGTGTTATCCACGCTCCGCGTTGGTCAATATCGGCAATAACTGTAGCAACTTCCTTTGTGTTTGGTTGCTGAAGTCTGAGGTTGCGATAATTGCTTCGGAATATTTCCAACTGTTTTAGCCGATTGGATTCGCTCTGTTTCAATAATTGGTTAAACCGCGAAGAATTGAAATCAACCACGAATGCGTAATGTGTCGGCATATCGGCATCTGAATAAGTTAATTCGTAACTTTTTGTAAAATAAAGCGGTTTGTTGGTTCGCATTTCATAAAACCGTGCGAGTTTTCCATCGGAACGCCGCGAATGTTCCAAATAGGCAATTGCTTTCGGAATCGGTTCGAGATATTTTTTGTTACCGGTAAAAAGATACAATTCAATCAATGCCGTCATAATTCCCTGTGATTCACCGCCGGTAATAGAAGCAGGCTCAAATTTTCTTGCCCAGCAGGGATGCATTTCAAAATCATATTGTTGCGCCCAAGCCGGTTGCGGTTCCGGCATTTGAGCAAGAATCATAAAATCGCCAAGACGACAAGCGGCATTAACATAGTTTTTGTTCGGATTTAATTTGCCGTCTTTTTTTGTTCCGTAAACTTCCGAAGCAATGAAAAAAACTCTATTCAAATCTTGTACCAAATTATCATTGAACGTGTAATATTTGTAGTAATTTTTTTCATGTGTTGGTTCTGTATTCTCCGGCAGATAGTTTGCCGTTTTCACCGGATATGCTGCCTCATCACGTTTTTCACCGGAAAAAGCTTGCGGAAATGCTCCGTTAGGAAATTGTGTTTCAAGAAGTTTTTCTAAAGCGTACAGAGCCGCTTCATGAATCTTTTTGTCC
>JAISNF010000008.1 GCA_031276415.1 Planctomycetaceae bacterium | reverse complement strand
AGGAAAATAAGAATTGTCCGCAGATTACGCAGATAAACACAGATACACAAGCGAATATCTTAATTTATTTGCGAAAATCTGCGTCATCTGCGGACAATTCTTTTTTTTCTGTGTATTCGCTAGTTCAAAAATTTTCTCTCTGTGCTCTCTGTGTTCTCTGTGGTTAAAAATAAAATAGACAGTTACGTATTGCAATTATTTACTGTTTACGTTTTACCATTTTTTGGCAATTCCGGCAGAAATCATATTCGCACTCACTTCATTTGTTACGCTACCAATAGGTGCCAACTGATTTCCAGTGGGAAAAGGACCGGTCACTTTCGCTTTGAACGCATGAATATAGGCGAATGAAAATTCAAGATTTTTGACAACCGAATAGGTTGCTCCCATCGTGAGTACGTGTTGCATCATTAACGGAGCGGCAACATTCAACACGGCACTGCGACCCGGAATCGGATTTTCATTCCAGCAATAACCCATACGCAGTTTGAGTTTCGGACTGAATTGCCGCTCAACACCAACAGCAACCGCCATAACACTGTCCCAATCCAAACCTTTCACCACACCATTCACAACACCTTTTTTGAAACCCGCCGTGTGTGCATAATCAAAATAACGAATATCAAGCCCAATAATCGTATTCTGAATTCCGTCGTAAGAAAAACCTAACGAAAGTGTGGTCGGAAGATTCAAATCAAAACTATCGTTCAACACGGTACTTTGACCGTCAGCCTTTGTTCCTTGATAGGTCAGATTTTCCGCCCAAATGGGACTTTTGAACATAAAACCGGTTTTGAAATGATTTTTGAAATCGTAATAAGTACCAATTTGAAATCCGCCGCCCCAAGCATAACGTGTTCCGAAATTATGAACTTCATTGTTTGCTCCGAGTGCCTGACCTAATTGCATTGGGTTAATTGACAGCGACGCCAAATCAATCACCGGCGCAATACCAACTGAAAAACGATTTGTAATTTTATAAGCAACTGTTGGTGTAACTTGCATAATAATTACTGTTGACGATTTTGCGCGACCGCCCAAAACCGGATTGTCTAATGGTGAACCGGTTGACGGATAAAGAGATGCGGCACCGCCGACTGCTCCCAAACCGAGACCGAATGTTACCGGCGATTTCGGACAACGCCGCCAAACAAATGCCATACTCGGATCAGGAATCGAACCGGCATTGCCTTTGGTTGAACCGCTTATTTTACCGACATTTGGAATATCAATACTGGAACTAACCCGTGTTTTCGGCATGATGATACCGATTCCAAAGGAAATTTCGCTTTTTTCAAGACCGGAAATTGATGCCGGATTCCAGTAAATTGCTCCGGCGGCGTCAATTGGTGTAGCGGTTGCCACGCTTCCGATGGAATCGTTGACGGAGCCGATACTTCGAAGAAGCACGCCTTGTCCATTAGAAAAATGGGCAAAATGGTTTGAAATTACCAGAGAAAGAACCACAACAAACACAAAGTTCCCACAAAATACCGATGTTGTTTTCATAATTTATTTTTCGTGTGATGACAATGTTTTCAAAAATTTTAAAACGAAACGGGCGAAAAAAGTTTTTTGCGAATGTACAGGAATACAACCATGACACACTCTCCGCGTTGCCTAATACGGAACCCGAACAACACATGCCCTTACTTATCGACATTTTTGTATTTAAGATTGTCCCCGACTGGACAAAACGGAATATTCCGAATAATACGCACCTCTTATGACAGATGTAGAATACCGCTTGAATTTCCTAATCGTTAATATTGTTTGATTTCGCCGAAAGGTCGCAACGGTTAATCTGGAATAACAACAGGGCACCGTTGGCGAGTGCGCTGACCAACCTACCTTGTAAATTTCTAATGTAAACAAATTTATAGAATTATCCTACCGAATGGTTACAAAAAAATAGACGGTATAGATACATCGTATCCACCACGGTTGTTAAAAGTCATAAGACGCAGCCTCTAACATGGCTATAAAATACATGAGTCTTTTACTATAATAATAGTAATCAATTCGCTGTTTATTTTTCTCTAGTTGATTTATCTCATTTATTGTTTTAACTGCATTAGACTTTTGATGGCTTATCTCACTTACTACCATTCGTTGTCGTTGAGTAGACATATTGCGCTTAGGGTCTTTAAATATGTTATCTATCCTAGTAATCTCTACTAATAACCTGTTCATCAGTGGTTCTAGTTTTTTATACTCACTACTGAGACCAGCTTTTATAGGCTGATTACGTATTCTCTCATTACGCTGATTTACATCTGGTGGAATGATGCTACCCACTATTATAATGATAACTGAAGTTATTATTTTGTGTTTCCACGCTAAACGGACTAAATTAATAAACCAATTATTATCACTGTGAATCTGGTTATTAGGGGACATCTGGTCATTAGGAGTCATAAGTCTTTCCTTTCATTCTAAGAGTTTTTACATTCACGGATAAACTTGGCAACCTGTATTAGGATACCAATCGTAACTATTCAGTAACATATAATGTGTTTAATTTAAAAGGTTTATATCTTTTTATATTGTTTCAAATAATCATATCCTTGCATTGTAATAGATCTTACAAAAAACAATTTTCCACTTCGTTGATTTGATGTGTCGTTTCCTGTTATTAACCCGTTTTTCTCTTGTTCAAAAAGATACTCGATTATTTCATTGGAAGGATACCCTTCAATGATTATTTGGTCTCCCTCAATACCTGCATCAGGGTACTGTTTTAAATGTGTGTCGATTTTACTAAGAATCGCAACATGTAAATTTGTATCACCGCTTAAAGACATTGGAATGTTCCTCATTACAAAAGGTAAGTTAATTTTTTGAAGAAACTTTTTCTTCAAAACTGAAAATAATTTTACCTTACATAACGTTATCCATTTGATGCAAATTTTGCGTTTACTGTTTCATTTCAGAAAAAAGCCTGAAATTTCCCGATGATTTTTTTTCATTGTACGAATCCGGTACGGGAAATTCTTTTTTTGTAGAATTTTGTTTGTCCTATTTACTAAACTTCGAATCGTTGTTATAGGAACGAAATTAAATTCTGAACGCTTCCAAACGTATTTCTCCAAAATCTCCAATTTTGCTCTATGTTTTGAAGATTGCCAAAGCGTTTTCACCAAAAGATATGGCTTTTTATTTAATTTCAATGAATCACCTAGCCAAAAAATCATCTGATTTGTGTCATCGAACCGCAAATCAAGTTCTAGTTGTTCGGCAGGCGTGAGACGATTGTCAAGCAATTGATTTTCTACAGATCGAAGTTCAACGATACGTTGAATAGCATCATTTAATTGTTGACGGACTTCAGGGAGTGTTAATGGTGTATTCGGGTTCATGCGAGCGCAATAAAAAAGGCGTGGATTGTTGCCGTCAACTCATCCTTACCAGGGGACACAACAACGACAGACTCCACGCCCGATTGCTCGGACGTAGAAATTTCTGTCGCTTGTTGTATTCAAAATCTGGTAATTTGAGTTGAGCGATTTCTACTTAACTGTTTGTATTATAAAAAGTTATACCATACGTTTTATTTGTAAATTATTTGTAAATTATTTGTAAATTATTTGTTAAATTTTTGTAAAATATTTGTAAAATAATTCCGCTTGAGTACTATTCACTATTCACTACTAACTATTCACTATTTAATTATGTTAATGTTTCGCGTTCGTGATAATGGGTGTGCAGTAATTCGTGTGATTTATGGGAATTTGGTTCGCCGAGAAATTCTTTGTAAATTTGTACAATTTCAGGATTGGCGTGGGAAACGCGTAGTTTTTCGTTGTCATCAATGGCGTACAAACCGTGTGTACGTATTTTGACTTTTTGAATATCCGTACCGTAAGGTTGACCGCCGCCGCCAACACAACCGCCGGGGCAAGTCATTACCTCGACAAAATGAATATCCGTTTTCGTACCGGAATTGATTTGATCAAGCAATCGTTTCGCATTGCCAAGACCATTGACCACAGCAACACCAACATTCAAACCGTTAATGTCAACATGGGCTTCCTTAATTCCGTCCAAACCACGAACCGCTTCAACTTTCAAATCGTTAAGTTCAGAACCCGTCAGAAAATGATAAGCAGACCGAATCGCCGCTTCCATCACTCCGCCCGTAACACCAAAAATTTTACCGGCAGAACTACGTATTCCGAATGGAGAATCAGCCGTTTCCGGCTGCAAACTCTTGAGATCAAGATCAAACCGGCGAATCATTTGAGCCAGTTCCCGCGTCGTCAAAACAGCGTCAACATCCTGATAACCACTACGCCCCATTTCAGGACGACTCGCCTCAAACTTCTTGGCGGTACAAGGCATTACGGAAACACTAAAAATCTTTTTCGGATCAAGATTGTTTTTCTCCGCATAAAATGTTTTGATGACCGCTCCCAACATTGCCTGAGGACTTTTACAAGTTGAAAGATTCGGAATATTCTGCGGATAAAATGTTTCCACATATTTGATCCAACCGGGCGAACAACTCGTAAACATCGGCAAAACACCGCCGGTTTTAACACGGTTCACCAATTCCGTTGCCTCTTCCATAATAGTCAGATCGGCACTGAAACTTGTATCGAAAACGCGGTCAAATCCCATTTGCCGTAAAGCCGCATGCATAATTCCCATAACATCGCTTCCCATTGCAAAACCGAACTCTTCGCCGAGCGCAATAGAAACAGACGGAGCGTGTTGAACAACAACATGAAGATTCGGATCACGCAACGCCGAAATAATCCGTTTGATATGCGATTTACCAATCAACGCTCCGGTAGGACAATTTGTTACGCATTGACCGCAATTAACACAACTCGAAACATTTAATCCTTCATCAAAAGCGGTTCCGATGGTTGTTTTGGAGCCGCGATTGATAAAATCAATACACGCCACACCTTGAACTTCTTCGCAAACCCGTACACATTTTCCGCATTTAATACATTTTTCAGGATCACGGACAATGGATTCGCCGGAAAAATCGCGGGAGTAGGTATCTTTTTGCCCGACAAAACGCCGCCGCCGAATCCCGAAAGATTCGGCGAGTTCGCGGAGTTGACAATTTCCGTTGCGTTCGCAGAACAAACAATCGTCGGGATGATCGGCGAGCAGTAATTCAATAATCATACGTCGGGCTTCAACAGCGCGGTCGGAATGGGTTTTGACTTTCATTCCGGCGGTAACAGGAAATGCACAACTTGGTACAAGACTGCGTTGTCCTTCGACTTCGACAACACAAATCCGGCAGGCTCCGCTTGGCGGCAATCCATCGTAATGGCAAAGCGTTGGAACATGAATTCCGACGTTCCGCAATGTTTTCAATAATGTTTCACCCGGTATGGCATTAACCGGACGACCATTGACTTCGATTTGAACCGTGTTGGTTTCAGTGTTTGTTGTTGTTGACATGAGCGTTTTAAGGGTTAAATAATTTTTCGGTAATTCCCGAAGTTCACAATCAAACGGTTGGAGGTTTTGAATATACGCAAAAATAATCCAAAGTCAACAGTAACTACTAATGGGAACTTCTAAAAACCACAAATTTATTTTTATTAACCACAGAGGACACAGAGAGCACAGAGGAAATTTTTAATTGGAATCAAAACGTTATTTAATATTTGACTTTTGATCTAAAATAA
>JAISNF010000559.1 GCA_031276415.1 Planctomycetaceae bacterium | reverse complement strand
AATCGAATGGAAGAACCGGTTAATACCAGAAGGAATAGCACCCAAAGTTAATTGAAAATAAATAATCTGCGAAAATCCACAAATATTTGCAACAATTCTTTTTTCCGTGTATTTTCGCGTTTAATAAAATAGACTGTTCTAAGCAACAACTTTGTTTGCAACGAACAAAACATTGGGCATTATCCGATATTTCGTCTCATTTTACAATATCAGCCCTTATTTTTTCCTGAATTTGTTCACAATTTGTTCACATTTTGTGGAGCGGATTGATCGGTGTTTTTCGGAAAAATGAGAGGATCATTTTCGTTGATTTCGTATTTATTTTTTCCGATAAAAATTAACAAGGCTGATTTTAAGTTGGGGCGATTTTTTAATCGGTTTGAGGTAATATATTGGTTCAATTCTTCCAAGCCTTCTTTGCGTTTTTGATTTATTTCCGTTTTTTTGGCGTTGCTTTTGCAATACTTCAATTCCCAAACCCATTCGTATTTCACTTGCGGAACATTGGGATTACGTTGCAGAAAAATATCGGCACGACCGGAAACTGTTTCATATTCACTCATTGGAATATAAATGTTATTCAAAAGTAAATAAGCAAGTGTGGACAAAAACAAACTTTTACCGAAACGGCGCGGACGAATATTTATAGCAGTGATTTTACAAACGGTCAATTATTTTTTTTGTAATATTTCAATGGTTTAGGATAATTCAGGTCGGCAACCTTTGTATAAAAATTGTATAAAACACGAATTTTTAGAGATGTCTAACAAACAGTTTCCATCCATCTTTTTAATTCGGCGGCGAAATGTTCCGGTTGTTCCAAAGGCGGAAGATGTCCGGCGTCGGGAATTTCAATGAATGTTCCGTGTTTCGCCTTTTCCGCAAGCGGTTTCATTTCAGAGGGCGGCGAAAATTGATCTTCCGAACCACAAATTACTAATACCGGAATTTCCAACTCCCCCAATAATTCGGTTGTGTCCAACCGTTCCGCCATTCCAAGTGCCGCCGCCGCAACTCCAATCGGTTGATTCGACTCAATCACCGTCCGCAATTCCTGTACAACTTCCGGTTTATTGCTCAATGTCGCTTCGGAAAAAAGTTTCGGAATCATCGTGTCGGCAACAGAACGGAGAGCCAATGTTCCGGAAGTTAATCCGGCGGCTTGTTTGCGGCGGTTGTCCGCAATAACCGGAGAATCAGGAATTGTTTTCGTGTTACAAAGCACCAAACCGGCTAATTCGTTGCGATATTTTCGTGCGTATTGCATCACAATGTATCCGCCCATCGACAACCCGCAAATCACCGCCTTTTCAACAATTCCCAATGTTCCAAGCAAAATATGTAAATCATCCGCAAATTGTTCCATTGGCGTTATGTTCCAATCGTCCGGTAATTCACTTTTGCCAAGTCCACGCAAATCAGGAACAATAACACGAAAATCATTTTGCAATATGTTACTGGTTCGGTTCCATATCGTATGGTCAAACGGAAAACCATGAATAAACAAAATCGGTCGCCCCACTCCCCAATCCGAAATAAATAAATTAACGTTATTAATCTTATAATATCCCATAATAGTTAATAGTTGATAGTGAATAGTTACAAAATTTGTGTTTTGAATAAATAATCAATTTCTGTAATCCTTCACGGTAATAGGTCTAAATCGTAGAGACGCAATGTATTGGGTCTCTAGTACAGTTGATGATTTTTCAATCTTAACCCCGCAGGGGTTAAGATTGATTTTTTCATTATGATAACTTGTTAAACGAATCTCCGTGAACGGGTACCAATTTCTAATGATAATTATTCCTGATTTTCTAATTCTTTATTCTTTTCCTGCAATAGTTGTTTCGTTTTTAATTCTTTTGAAGCGTAAATCCATTGTAAAAGTAAATCACCCAACGAAGAAAAAAAACTACCCGCCACACCACAACAAAATAACAACATCACCCAACGGAACACACGAAGTTTATAAATAAAAGAAGCCGACCAATCATTAAACGAAGGTGACAAAGGTGTCATGCGAGCGATATAACCCGAATAAGAAAGATCAGACGACAAAATAAACAAACCACAAAATAATCCACAACAAAATCCAATACATTGCGCACTTTGAAACATCTTGTGCAAAAACTCCACAACCGTAAATCGATGCGGTAAATTATTTTCTGCCCGTTCACGCTCCATCCGTTCAACACTCTGCGCCAAAAAAACACGAAACGGTTCAAAAATCGTACTCCGAACCAATAACAACGTCATTCCCGTAGCAGCAAAATAAAATAAAAGTAAATCAGATATATTCGTCATAAAAAATCTCCCAATATTTTTTTTGTAATTATTCAGTGGAATTTTCAATGGTTACGGCAATAATTCCCGATTGCGACACTTTCCACTCTCCACTATCAACTCTCCACTAATAAAAGATCATCGTTTTTTCTTTCGGAATGCAACAAAAAAGGCAATCGGTATAAAAATTACCGCAACGCCAATACCAATGAAAATACCAAGATTATCGGAACCTTTCTTTGATTTTGTCGCTGTTTTGGTTTGTTTTTTAGATTTTTTAGGAGTTTCCGCAACCGTTTTTGTTTCCGGTTCTTCGGGAATTTTGATTTCTTCGGAAGTTTTGATGTTGTCCACTTCCTGAACAGCGATTTTCGTTTCGCCAAGCGTTTTGAGCAATTCCTTAATTCCTGCCGGTTTGGATTTTCCGCCGGCACGTTCCAAACTCTTGTACACCTGATCAAATCGGGCAAACCATTCCTGCCCGCCAAGTTGAGGACGCAACTGAATCAACGCAACAAAATCACGGTCTGCATCCGCAAGAAGTTTTTCTTTTTTGGTCGCATCTTTTTCATTTCTGGCAATTTCAATAACGCAACGGAATTTACTCCAATACGCTTCGTAATAAAATTCCGCAAAACGATCCACATTGACGGAAGTCCGTTTAATAATTCCGTTCCAACCCCAAATCCGCCCAGAAGGAAATCGCCCCGCAATCGCCCGAACTAACTTCGACGAATCACTCCTGCCCCAAGCCTCCAATGTCTTCGCCGCCTCAATTTGAATATCAATACGATTTTCCGACTCTTCAAGCAAATCGGCAACATATTTCATTGCGGAATTAAAAATCTTTTCACGCCGCTCTTTGTTTTTTTCGTTTGGAGCAACACAACGCAATGATTCTGCTAAACGTACTTTAATTGTATCTTCGGCACGTTCCGGTGCCCAATCCGGTTCGTCAGCAAGACGTTTCAAAATTTCAACGTAAGTACCTCCCGCCGATTTATAATATCCGGCTGCCTTATCGGAAACATTTTTATCCGTTGACATACCGCTGCCAAGACGATAAAACGTATCAGCAACCCAGTAAAGTGATTGGAACGTATTGGTTTCTCCGCGATCTTTGATGCGTTTGAGGAACATTTCAAATCCCAAAGCAACTTTATCCGCCTGTTCGGTTTCACCGGATTCATTCAATTCTTTAAGCCGATTTTCAAGTTGCCGACCAAGAGAAATATAAATCTGAGTTAATTTTTGTTCTTCCGTTCCGGTTCCGTTTTCGGCTGCCTGCTCTTTGATGGTTGTTTCAAGTTGTTTCATGGTTTCTTCTGCTTTGTCAAGTTGTTCCGTCCCAACGTAAGCACGAAGAAGAAGCATTGTTGCGCTAAGTTGTAAATTTTTGAGCAGCGTTTGATCAACAGTTGCCGGAGGTTTGGCAACCAACACCAACGGTCCCACTTGCGGATTCGTCAACCAATAAATTGTTTTTTCCGATTCATTCGCATTGAGGCAAATCTGAGCCAACGCCAAAGCAGATTGAACCGACGCATTATCAATTTTGATTTTATCTTCCTGAATCAGTTTCACTTTTCCGTTCAAACCAAGTTCCAATTCTTTCCGAGCCTCAGAAAATAAAACGTCAAGGTCTTGTTTTGACGGTTTTTCATCGGAACCTTCGGGCAATTTGGAAAGTGTTACATAACGGTTCCAGAGCGATTGTCCAATTTTGAGTTCCGCAGAAACACGTTGCGGAGTTCCTTCAATTGTTTCAGTCAGAAGTCTTTGGGCTTCTTTGATATTGCCGTTGTCAATTGCCGTTTCAATCCGAAGTAGTTGAACTTCGCCGGTAACTTCCTGCCCCTCCCAACGTAACATAATAAACGCACAAAGTTTATCTAAACGTTCCGCAACAGCGGATGGATCATGACCGGCGAGTTTGTCTTCAACAAAAACCTGCCGATAAAGCCGAACCGCCATAATCGCTGTTTTATCCGCATCCGGCGCACCGGAATAATGTTGCGTGAGATAATCGGCAAGAATCGCCGCTTCCAGAATTTTTCCCAACGACCAATAAATCCGAACAAGATTAAGACGCAGAGCGTTAATTTCAGTCATGGGAGTTCCTTCTTCACGCATATTGATTGCAAGATTGATGGAGGCAATGCAACGGTTCGCAATTTCATCAATATTCTTTTTCAGATTGTCTTTATTGGTGTCTTTATTGGTTCCCTGAGATTCCTGATATTCGGAATAGGCAATTGTAAATTCACGCCAATCGTCTTCCGCATATTCTTTGGCTTGCTCAAAATTTTCCGGTTTGCCCTTGTCGATTTTAACAGCACCGATTTTTTGCAAAAGTTCCCTCGCTTCTTTGGCAAACGAAGGATAATTCTGCCGAACTTGTCTCAAAAATACTCCCGCATCACGAATCGCTTTATCATATTCCGATTTATTCGATTTAACAGTTTCCGCATAAGCGATCAAATTTTTTGCCGCAAGAATAAATATTTGTTGACCTTCTTTCGAAATTTTCAATGAGGCGGGAACATTTTCGTTCCAGCCGCGAACCCGATTTATTGAATCAAGAAAATTTTCCGGCTTTTTTTCAATCATGTTCATTTCAAGAGCCATTGTGAGCGATTCATTTCGTATCTTGAGAAATTCATCGCCTTGTAACGTATTCAATTCACCCAACAAAGTTCGTGTTGTTTTGAAATCGTTCAAATCTTTATAGGCTTTAGCGGCATAGAGTTTGGCTTCAAAACCAGCCGTGTATTCAACATATTTCGATGCCAATACCGCAAACGCTTTCGCCACTTCTGTTAATCCGTCTTTAAATTCTTTACTGTTGTTGGGATAAGTTTTGGCAATATCCGATTTTGTCAGATTGATTAAAATTTTTCCGGCAAGAAATCGCCCGTAAGCAGCAAAAAGAGCATCTTCTTTAACTGTAGCGGGATTGGCTTTTTGCATACTTTGAAGTTTCTTTGCTTGTTCTGTTGCCAACTTATCCGCTGCTTCAAAAAACGGCAACGCCTTTTTGAAATTATCACGGGCTTTGAGGCGATATTGTTCCCGCTCGGCGTCTTTGGTTGTTTCGTGGGTTGCGTACAACATCGCCATACGTCCTTCTTCCACAAAAAGACGACCAAGTGTCGATTGAGCATCAAACATCAAATCATTCTGCGGATTTTCTTTGATGAATTTTTCCAATGATTCACGACATTTTTTAATATGTTCATCGCGCGGCAGAAAAGTATTTCCCGATTCCACTGCGTCAAGATGAACAAGAGCAATTTGATATTCAATCTGTTTTTTCAGTGATGACGGGCAAAGAGGACTGGTTTTCATCCAATCAAGATAGTCCAATGCCGTATCGAAATATTTCCGTTCGGGGTCTTTGAACCCTTGAAGCATTTTCGCCCATTTTTCATCTTCCTGCCCTAAAAGCAAATTCCCGGACAACAGGAAAAAGAATAAACCAAAACTCAAAATCGAAAACCGTATCATAATTGTCATAATATTATTTTGATACATTGTTGAAACTTTTTAAGAATTTTAATCACAAACGGATTACAATCCAAACGGCAATAATTCTATTGGCGGCACTCTTCGCAATTAACGCAGTGTTTCGGAAAATTCGAGTAAGGTCTGACAGGTTGCGGCTTCGATCACCAAAGATTCTAAGGCAATCGGATCATTCATTCGCCGAATTGAGGTCTCAATTTTTTTAGGAATTCTGGTGAATTTTTTCCGCAATATAGACAAAACCACATTGCGTCCAAACTCTGTCTTACCTTTTACTTCACATCTTGCTTCACCTTCGACTCTGCCTCTTGCTTCACCTTCGGCTCTGAGTTCGTCAAAAATTGTTGGAATCATATCTTTCGTCTTTATTATTAAACTATTGCATTACTTCGGAAAACTCGTGTAATGTCTGACAAGTTGCGGCTTCGATCACCAAAGATTCTAAGGCAGTCGGATCATTCATTCGCCGAATTGAGGTTTCAATTTTTTTAGGAATTCTGGTGAATTTTTTCCGCAATACAGACAAAACCGCATTGCGTCCAAACTCCGTCTTACCTCTTACTTCACCTCTTGCTTCGCCTCTTGCTTCGCCTTCGACTCTGCCTCTTGCTTCACCTTCGGCTCTGAGTTCGTCAAAAATTGTTGGAATCATATCTTCCGTCCTTTCATTAAAAATAGGGGTTAATGCGTTATGAATTGTTTGGGGTTGTAACTGTTTACCGCGTGCAGCGAAAACCTTCG
>JAISNF010000629.1 GCA_031276415.1 Planctomycetaceae bacterium | reverse complement strand
GCTTTTGTGGTAACAATTCACGATGCAGAAAAGAACGGACAAAATTTTGGTCAAGTTAGTTCCGCATTTATTCGAATTGTGGAAAAAGAAAAAAATGAAGAACTTGCCCGATTTGATCTTTCGGAAGATGCAAGTACCGATACGGCAATGATTTTCGGCGAACTATACCGCCATAGTGGTGAGTGGAAATTCCGTGCTGTCGGTCAAGGCTCCAAAGGCGGTCTCGAAATACTTGCAAAAAACTACGGCGTACAACTGTAATTTTAATTTAACAATTATTTATATTTCACAAAAACGATGGGTGTTTCATTAACTAAAGGAGCGAATGTTTCGCTTTCGGATCAGGCTCCTGGATTGAAGACGGTTCATGTTGGACTTGGCTGGGATGCCCGACAAACAACAGGTGAAGATTTTGATCTTGACGCCTGTTGTTTTATGCTTACCGCAAACGGAAAAGTTCGCGGTGATGCGGATTTTATCTTTTACAATCAATTAAAATCAACGTGTGGCAGTGTCGAACACACCGGCGATAATCTGACCGGTGAAGGCGAAGGAGATGATGAAGTCTTAATCGTCAAGTTGGACAAAGTTCCTGCTGAGATTACTAAACTCGTTTTTACAGTAACGATTCACGATTATGAATCGCGGCAACAGAATTTCGGAATGGTTTCGTCGGCGTACATTCGGATTGTCAATAACGATAATAACGAAGAAATCGCCCGATTTGATCTTTCGGAAGACGCAAGTACCAATACCGCTATGATTTTCGGTGAAATTTATCGTTACAGTGACAAATGGAAATTCCGTGCAGTTGGTCAGGGTTTTAATCACGGTCTTGAACAAGTTGCCGTTTCTTTCGGCGTTGTTGTCGGTTAAATCCTTATTACTATTACATTATTAACATTCACAATTAACATTACATTATTGCCATGCGAAGACTTCCTGTTTATCTTCTTCTTGATGTTTCCGGTTCGATGTCCGGTGAACCTATTGAAGCCGTAAAAAACGGAGTACAAATGATGCACTCTGCGTTACGGAAAGATCCTTACGCTCTTGAATCGGCGTACATCAGTGTTATTACGTTTGAGAGTAACGTGCAACAAATTGTTCCGTTAACCGAAGTAGCGCAATTCCAGCCGCCCAATCTTTCCGCCGGCGGAGGAACATCACTCGGTGCGGCGTTACAAAAAATTGTTGAGTGTGCCCAAAAAGAGGTTTCCAAATCGACCAAAGATCAAAAAGGAGATTGGAAACCGCTTGTGTTTATTATGACTGACGGCGCACCAACAGACAATGTTGAACCAGGGATTACGGCGTTCCAGAGTTACAAATGGGGTATTGTGGTTGCTTGCGCTGCGGGGCAACACGCCGACAAAACAATTTTGCAACGTTTAACCGAAAATGTTGTAACTTTGGACACTGCCGATTCCGCGACAATTTCTGCTTTTTTCAAATGGGTTTCATCGTCTATTTCCGCGAGCAGTAAGAAAGTTGACGAAGCCGGTAGCGATACCGGTTCCAGCGAATTACCGCCTCCACCGCCGGAAATCAGTCTCGCTAAACCGTAACATTTAACATACATGAGTACGCTGAAATAAGAAAAATAGTAATATTTCGATGGAATTTTCCTAGATAGCAAAATTTAATTTGTTTACGAATGGAAATTGAGACAACAGGACAACTCCATTCAAAAGAAAACAACCCCGAAAATTCCTAGCAATAGGGCATTTTCTATGCCCCCAATTACTTGAAACTCCCAGTAAAAAAATCAAATGTTTGAACAAATTATTTGAACGTTTATGAAAATTGCTAGGACGTTCAAGTAAAAGGTTAAATATTTAGAAAATTCGTAACATTTCACGGACATTTGGTTTTTTTGTATTTGATATAAATAAAACAAGTTATGACAAACGTTTGTAAAAGAGAATTTTGCCAAACAAAATGGTAAAAAGGTGTGTGAACTGTTACAGAAAAAAATACCATCAACAACAGAATCGGTTAATATCATGCTTTTTGGAATGAAACCCAATACATATTGTATGTTGCTTCACTTATCGCAACTTTTGGTATTCCTCCTTCCGGGTCTCGGTTTGGTGGTGCCGGTTGTTCTTTGGGCAATTAACAAGGATAAAGAACCTTTGGTTGACCAACACGGCAGGATTGTCATGAATTGGATACTGAGTGCGTTTATTTACGTTGCGGTAAGTGTCATTCTGGCTTTTGTCGGTATTGGTTTTGTAACATTAGCGATTTTATCAATTATCGGTATTGTGTTTCCGATCATTGGTGGTGTTAAGGCTAATGATGGTATTGTATGGAATTATCCGTTAAGTATTCCGTTTTTCAAATAATATTTTAGTAACAATTAAATCCCATGCGCCGTTTACCGATTTACATTCTTTTAGACACATCCGGTTCGATGCGGGGTGAACCCATTGAAGCAGTCAAAACAGGGCTTCGGGCGTTGCTCTCAAGTTTGAGCCGCGACCCGTACGCACTGGAAACGGTCTATTTGAGTATTATCACATTTGATCGCGAAGCAAAAATTCTTGTTCCTTTAACGGAATTGGATGGATTTTCGTTGCCCAATATCGAGCCGCCGGAAACTTCACCGACAAATCTCGGTGAGGCATTGGAATTGCTCATTATGCAGTACAACAAAGAAGTAATTAAAACAACAACGGAACAAAAAGGTGATTGGTTACCGTTTGCAGTGATTATGACTGATGGTTCTCCGTCTGATACAAAATTGTTCAACGAAATGACGGAAGAACTTAAAAAATACCGTTTTGCACGAATTGTTGCTTGTGCTGCCGGACCAAAAGCAAAAATTGATCCGTTACGTAAAATCACTTCGGATGTTGTTTCACTTGACACGATGGATAGTAATTCGTTTGCAAAATTCTGGCAATGGGTTTCGACTGCCGTCAGTCACCAGAGCCAAACAACCGACGCAACACACGATGCATTACCGCCGCCGCCAAGTGAAATTAATTTGGTACTTTAATAATGTTCCGTTAATACGATAAATTATGTATTGAGTAAACAACATATTGATTTATGTTTTCCTCCGGCTCACCGACAGAATCGTTACCTTTTTATTACGAAATTATTCCAACGCTAAACAGATTTTGGTCTGACGATGGGATGGTTATTAGTATTATCCTTATCAGTCTTGCGATTATTTTGGTTTCAATTATAGTTACATTTCTGATTATACGTCGAATTTACAAATCAAAAAATAATATGTCAAAACATACAGAATATCACCCTACACCAGAACTCAAAAAGCCGGAACCAGTACGTTTAGAAAAAACCGGCAATGATCCAATCACGTCCTT
>JAISNF010000406.1 GCA_031276415.1 Planctomycetaceae bacterium | reverse complement strand
CAAAAACTTAATCAATGCCATTCACAGTTTTGCCGGACGTGAACCTCAATCAGATGATCAAAGCCTCATTGTTCTTGGCAGACGCGATTGTTGATCACAATATAGCGATGGGGAACTTGCGAAACTCTCCACTCAAACGAAACTCTCCACTCAACAGGTAGCCCAATGTTTCACCGCAAAGGTTGGTCGGCGTACTCGCCGACTGTTGACCCTGTTGTAATTCTTGATCAACTGTTGCGGCGGCGTTTTGTCGAAAAGGTTGACCTTAGGGAACTTCTAAAAACCTTGTTTCTTAAAAATCGCATCCTTAAAAAATAAGGACTTGCAAACGATTTTTCAAATAAAAATTAGGTTTTTAGAAGTTGCCTTTATTTGATCTAAAATAACTTTATAAAATTAAATTTTTCTTCTCTGTGAACTCTGTGTTCTCTGTGGTTAAATAAACTGTGCTTAAATAAAAGGGCGGTTATTAGAAGTTACCTTTATAAAATTTGCAGAAACGTAGAACCCATTGTCCTGGAAATATTATTATGGAAACATTGTTTACAAGCCGGATTTTCAAAGTTGTTAAAAAGATTATTACTGGTCGGAGCGGTAAATCATTGGAGCGGCATATTGTGATTCATCCTGGTGCGGTGGTGATTTTGCCGGTTCTTGACGATAATCGTATTGTATTGATTCGGCAACACCGTGTTGCGGTTGACGAAACTCTGATTGAACTTCCGGCTGGAACTTTGGAGCCAAACGAATTACCGATGGCAACTGCTCGCCGTGAATTAATGGAGGAAACCGGTTATACGGCAAAAACAATGACTTCAATTATGACTTTTTTTGCTTCACCAGGTTTTGTGCATGAAGAGATGCACCTTTTCAAAGCAACCGATTTAATTCCCGGTCCTACTGCATTGGAAGACGGCGAAAAAATTGAAACTCTTATTGTTGATCTTCCGCAAGCCCTTCACATGATTGCCGACGGTACAATCAAAGACGCAAAAACAATTATCGGTTTGTATTGGTTAAAATTGGAAGAGCAAAAACATTGTCTGCCGATAACGTAAATTTTCTCAGATAAAAAAAGTACGCAATGTTTCGATTCCAATTAAAAATTTCCTCTGTGTTTTTTGTGGTTAATAAAAATAAATTTATGGTTTTTGGATGTTCGCCGGAATGAATTATTTTTTTAGATTTAACTGTTAATTGTTTTTTTTTACAATTCTGATAGAAGGAGTTTTTTTGCTATGAAGTACGGAATTAATCTTTTACTTTGGACGGACACCCTTTCGGAAAGTCAATTTCCGGTTTTGGACAAGATCAAAAAGATCGGTTATGACATTGTGGAATTACCGATGTTTGATAAGGATGTTGCCAATGCTGCCCGTTGGGGTAAAAAACTTGACGAACTTGGTTTTCTTCGTTCCGCAACATGTGCTTATGCACCGGAAGATAACATGATTTCCGCTGATCCCAAGATTCGGCGTCAGGGAATCGACACGAACAAAGCAATTCTTGATTGTTGTGCGGCGGCAGGTTGTCCGGTAATGGTCGGCAATTCCATTTCAGCACTTGGAGTTTTCACCGGATCGGGTCCCAATTCAAACGAATGGAAGTGGGCGATTGATGGAATGAGAGAAGTTGCCGAACACGCTCAAAATGTCGGTGTCAAAATCGGAATGGAAGCACTTAACCGATTCGAAGCATATTTTATCAATTGTATTGCTGACGGGGTACGTTTTGCCAAAGAACTAAATCATCCGGCATTCGGAATGATGTATGACACTTTTCACGCCAATATCGAAGAAAAAAATGTTACGGAAGCAATTCATACTGTTAAAGACTATCTGCTTCATGTTCACATTTCAGAGAATGACCGTTCAACACCGGGAACAGGCGGTGTTCGTTGGGCGGAAACTTTTACGGCATTGCATGAAATCGGTTACGATGGCTGGTTGGTTGTTGAAGCGTTTGGTCAGGCATTGCCGAAATTAGCCGCCGCAACAAAAATCTGGCGCAGAATGTATGCGGACGAAGTTCAACTGGCAACCGATGCCCTTACATTTATGAAAGAGCAAGTCCATCTAGCAGCAACTTTTTAGTTGAGAGTGGAGAGTGGAGAGTGGAGAGTTTCGCGATGCGGAATTATTGCCCAAACGATTGTAATTCCGCTTGCGACACTATCCACTATCAACTATCCACTCCAATTGTAGCGATGGATTTTAACACATCGCTATTTTACGATATTATGCGTTTATAATAAATTGAAGCGGTAGAGCGAATTTTTGGAACGAATCAAAACCGAATTGTCCGTAACTGCCGGTGTGCTTAAAATATTTTCACCCAATTCGACATTTTCAAGAGTTTTGCCCTTTTCGTCATTGAGAAGAACATGATACAACATTCCCTGTTGACTGGCAGCAATTAGATGGTTGCCAATAATAATTGGTGTTGCGTAAAAGGAACCGGATAATCGGGCTTGCCAGAAAATTTCGCCGGATGTCCGGTTGGCACAAATCAAAACGCCCGGCGATTTGATAACATATAACCGATCACCATCTATCAACGGGCTAGAACTGCCAACACTTAATTTGGGTTCCGTCCAAAGAATTTCCGGTGTTTTCGTTTCGGTGTTGTAACGTAATGCCGTTGTTCCGCCGAATGAAAAGTAAACAGTTCCGTCCGCACAAACCGGCGATGAAGTCAACATACATTTTCCTTCGTAAGCCGTTAATTGTTCCCCTGTTGTCAGAGAATGAATGAAACAACCTGTACGGTCAACAAAAACAATGAACTTGGAACCGTCTTGTTGCGGTAATACCGTAGGTGACGACCAACCTTGACCTTGGGGACGTTCAATTTTCCAAATCGTTTGCCCCGTTGAAATATCCATTGCCTCTGCAAACGATTGCGCATTGGATTGACATTGAACAATCAATGTTTTGTCAACAATCAACGGCGATGCCGCCATACCAACCGAAACAATAACTTTCGGATTTTCAAGTCCCAACGGTCGATACCAAAGTAATTGTCCGTCCGGCGAAAAACAGGCAAGATCATTACTGGAAAAAAACGCAACAATATGTTTTCCGTCCGAAGCCGGAGTATTGGCGGCAACACTGCTGAAGGGACGATAGCAGAGAAGTGAACCGGTTGCTTTCAATGTTCGCCGCCAGATTTTCCGACCGGTTCCCAAATCATACGCTGTCGTGTGTAATCTGTTTTCGCCGGCTCCGTCTGCCGAAGTAACAATAATCCGGTCTTTTACAATAATCGGACTCGAAACACCTTCCCCCGAAATTGTTGTTTTCCACACAGGTTTTTTTTCAAACACTTTTTCGCCGCAAGAAATTGTTTTGAGTACAGGATTACAAGTTGATCCGCGAAACTGCATAAAAGGAATTGCCGAAGATTCCGTGCCGAATAATTTTTTACCGACAGATTTTTCATCGGCGGTTTTTTCATCGACAGATTTTTCATCGGCGGATTTTTCGTTAGACAATTTTGTGTCGGAAACAGTAAATAGAGAATCAGGAAACGAGAACTTTTTTTCCTTACCGGAAATCTTGTTAGCAATACTTAAAGGAATTCCGTTATCGTTACAAATGCGTACTTGAAAAACCCAACCGCCCATCATTCCCATTACGCCTGTCATTCCGCCCGATTGATTCCGCCGCGAATAGGTTGTACTTTCCGGCGAAGTAACCGCAGCATCACCGGAAGAATTGGGACGCGGCGCATAATTTGGCGCATAATTCGACGCATAATTCGGCGCATTCGTTGCGGTTGTTGCCGTTCCTGCTGTTCCGGTTGCTCCATGCATTTCTGCTGTTCCGGTTGCAACAGTTCCGGCAACAGCGGCGGTCATTGGTGTTTCACTATAACGCGTATTTTTGACAAGCAACACATTTTGACCGGCTTGAAGTTTTGCTTCCATAATGTATTTATCAGGCACATCACCGCCGTCATCATTGAGCGGAAAAGTGCCGATTTCCACACCGTTGAGCCAAACTTTGCCGGTTTTTTGGGTTGAATAACGAATCGAAACCGTTTGTTCAACAGGTGATTCCAAAATAGTTCTGGTATAAAGGGTGAGATTTGTTTTCTTATCGGTGAACGGAAATAGATTGAGTTTTCCATCAATACTATCTGTTTCTATGGGGTTCCATGTGAGCAAATCGGTTTTGAGATCGGTTTGTTCCGGCGGATAAATAGTGTCGAGTCCTTTGTTATCGGGATTATCGTATGGTTCCGAAACTTCCCAGTGAATAAGATAACCGGCATCTTCGGCACCGCCGTATTCAATCCCCAATTCCGAAAGCGGTTTCTTGTTATTGATTTTCAAAAGCGAGCGAACAATTCCCGAAGTTTGGTCTAAGGCGACAGTGCGGGTCAAGAGTGCGTGATAAATTCTTGCGGCTTCCTCAAACTGTTCCTTTTCCAATAACAGATTTGCCTTTTCGATAATTCGCGAAACGGCAAAATACCGAAGGTTGCCGACGGGATCGTCAATAAGTTTTTGATCCAGTGAAATTGCTTGTTTCGGGTCGTATTCTTCCAAAAGTTCTAATGCGAAAGTGCGTCCTTCGGGATTTTGTCCGGTGTCAAGAATAAACGCAACCAGTTTTTCACCGGGGAATGGTTGTAAGGTATCCAAACGTGTTTGTGCCTCAATCCGCAATAGGTTTGCCTCAACCGGTTTTTGGGGATCAATACGTTTGAAAAGTTCAAAAAGCGGTTCGTCCGCCGCAAAAGTGGATACGGAAAAACCAAAAATCAATAAAATTGTCAAAATACGAAACATTGTTAGTTAGTAGTTAATAGTTAGTAGTTAATAGTTAATTAGTAGTTAATGCTGAATAGTTAAAAGGTAACTCTTCTAATAACCGGTTTTTTATTGAACCACAGAGAACACAGAGTTCACAGAGGAGAAAATTTAATTTTAAAAAATTATTTTAGATCAAAAGTCAATTATGATTAAAACTAACATTTTGATTCCAATTAAAAATTTTCTCTGTGTTCTCTGTGTCCTCTGTGGTTAATAAAAACAAATTTGTCGTTTTTAGAAGTTTCCTAGTAGTTAAAAGTTAAAAGTGGATAGTTAATAGCGTCGCAAGGGTAATAATTTCCGCATACGCAACTATTAACTTTCCACTCCCAACTCTCCACTATTTCAGTGGTTTAAGTCCGACTTCTTCACGCAATCCTTTGCCTTCTTCGGTCAATTTTTTAGCAATTTCCAACTGTTCCGGCGTCAAAACGGCTTTCATTTTGGCGTTGTATTCCGTTGCAATTGTTTTCATTGCACTGCGATTTTTTTCTATAGCGGTTTTACTTTCTTCTTCGGAAAGTTTTTTGAAATCAATACCTTTCAAAAGTTCTTGATATTTGCCGCTTCGTTCTACTTCAATATCACGAAGTTTCCGAGTTTGTTCCTTGCTCAGGTCGAAGACTTCGAGTTTTGTTGCGTAAAGCGAATTGGCGTCAAGTCCGCCGTCAAGTTGAAACTTGTAGGTTAAGACTTGTTTTTTCTGTTCGGGCGTG
Source organism: Planctomycetaceae bacterium (assembly GCA_031276415.1). Lineage (GTDB taxonomy): Bacteria > Planctomycetota > Planctomycetia > Pirellulales > Thermoguttaceae > WRKP01. The sequence goes on along the minus strand of JAISNF010000406.1, from coordinate 477 downwards.
AGGATTTTGTAAATTTCCGCTCGAAATTCGTCATCCATCCGAAACCCTTCTTCTGCCGGCGGATCGCCTGCGGGTTTGCCGTCTCTTCCGTGCGGAAAGTAGGAATTTCCGATGGCAGTTTTGAGTTTCTCAATTTGCTCGCCAGCGAGTCCCAGTTTCTTTATCAAACTTTCATTGTTGACAAAGACCTCAAACCGTTCTGCTTCACTCGGTTTACTCGCCAAAACAGCAGAAACACCAAGTGCAAACACCGTAATCACAAACAAAATACTAACAATTGTCAAAATTGTTCTTTTCATAATAATTGTCCTTTCAAAAAATAGGTAAAATCAGGAAACCGGACAGATTAACAATATTCCGCCTCAATTTCCATGTTACAGGTTCATAAGAATTGTAATGCGTACTAAAATTGTCCACAAGAAACACATTCATGTAGTTTTGTTCAACACATCACAACTACAAATTCAAAGAAAATCA
>JAISNF010000377.1 GCA_031276415.1 Planctomycetaceae bacterium | reverse complement strand
TCCCGTCAATTCTGTTAATCCTATCCAAACATTTGTCCGATGGGTTAAAACCCATCGCTACTTAGGAATGCCCCGTTGGGGCATTTCCAATATAGCCGGTGGTTTTAACCGCCGGAATGTTGATAGTGAATAGTCTCGCAATGCGGAAATCTATTTACCCAATCCCGTCAATTCTGTTAATCCTATCCAAAAATTTGTCCGATGGGTTAAAACCCATCGCTATTTTGGAATGCCCTTGCGGGGTTAAGATTGAGAAATAAAAAACCGGTTATTAGAAGTTAGCAAAATATAAAACAAAAAAATTTTTTTACGCTCCCTTGCCAAACATTTGTGAAGGATTACAATTTGTATTCTCTGTTATCTGAAATTTAACAGAGTGATTATTTTGAAATTACCCGGTGGTGTAATTGGTAACACAAGGGATTTTGGTTCCCTCGTCCAAGGTTCGAATCCTTGCCGGGTAAATTTCAATCGTTCTAAAACAAAAAAATACTCGCCCCCTCAATCCGAAAAATGGCAAAAGAAATATTTCACTGAAATATTATGAAAAATACAGACCTAATTATTCTTAATTATTTTGGCTAGAAATAATTTCATCCGCAAAACATTTCATGCTTTGCAACACGTTTCGCTCCAAAGATGAATGAATAACAATTTTTGCTCCGGTCGTTTCCGTAATTGCCTGAGTCGGTGCCTGATTAAATTCCGGTTGTACAAAAATAACCGGAATATTTTTATTATTACGGATTTCAGTGATCAATGTCGTTAATTGCTGCGGTTTCGGCGATTTTCCCTCAAATTCAATTGCCCGTTGCCGCAATCCAAATTCGTCGCAAAAATATCCGTAAGAAGGATGAAAAACAAAAATCGTTTTTCCCGCAAATGGAATAAGACGTTGCGCTAAATCCGTCCGCAACTCTTCAACCTCCGCAAGAAACTGTTTCGCATTCTCTTCATATTGAACCGCCCTTTCAGGATCAATCTCCAAAAGTGTTTGCAAAATAGTTTCTATTTCCGTTTTCAAAACGGTCGGAGCAAACCAAATATGAGGATCAAGTTCATTACGAAATCCGTCAACTGTTGCCGAATCGTGATCGTGATTATGATTGTGGTTATGATCGTGAAGTTCAAGAGAACGAAGAGCAATTCCATGTCGAAGATCAACAATTTTCAAATCACCGTTAATAGATTTCAATTTGGGGATTAGCACATCCTCAAAAGGCATTCCGGTACGAAAAAGAACTTTTGTTTGTGATAATGTTGCGATTTTATCAGGAGTTGCCTGATAATGCTCCGGTTCTTTGCCCGTCGGCACAAGCACTTCAATCCGCAACCGTTCCCCGCCAATCCGTTCCAATAAATAAGCGTGCGGCTCCACCGAAACAGCAACATTCAACCGGTTATCAGATAATTTTTTGCCTTGCCCAAAACAACCGCCCAAAATACAAAAAATAAAAAAAAGCAGCACCGTAAGGCATAAAAAATAGACCTGATCAATTACCGGATTATTGGAACGGATCATCTTCAGATTCACCAGATTCACCTTCTTTTTTATCTTCATCTTTCTTGCCGTTATTGTTGTCTGAATGATCAGAAGCGTTTACATTATTCGTGTTTTGATTGTTCTGATCATTTTGATCGTTTGAATTACCGAAAGGATCGTCCTCTTCTTTATCTTTTTCTTTTTCTTTTTCTTTTGCTTTATCTTTGGGCGTGTCGGAAATTTGTTTGTCGTCTGATTTTGTGTTTTCGGTATTATTGTCGGTATTGGCAGGAAGAGTTTCTTTTGTTTGCGGTAATTCTTTTTTGGGTTTGGAATCAGAAGCCTCGTCCAATATCCGAACTTCAATCTTTTCACCCGTTCCCAATGGATCAATAGACTGAGCACCAAACGGAACCACAACAACCGGATGTTTTGACATTTCCGTTAAAATTCTTTTTTCATCGGCTTTTTCATTGGCGTATAAAATATCGCGTTTTCGTTTTTCGGCGTGTTGCCAATCTGATTTGGCTTGGTTGCGGTAACGCTCAACATGCAACCGCTCATTGCCTTGAATCCGGCGAAGAGATTCGGAGACATTATAATCACGCACAGATTGCCCTTCCCACTCAAACCGTGCGGCTTTTTTGAAATAATCATCAGCCTTATCGTCATGTTTGAGCCGAAAATGAGCAAGAGCAAGAAAATAATAAGGTCTTGGGTCTTCACAACCAAGTTGCTCCGCTTGCGTCAACAAACCGATGGTTCCCTCATAATCTTTATCAAAAAAAGCGTGAACTCCTTTACCATAAAGACTTTCCGAACGGCTAACCTTAAATTCGGTATCACCCAATAAGGAAACAATATTACAACAGGTAAAAAGTACGAAAGACAGAGTTGCCAAAAAATAATTCCCGCTCATCTTTCCTCCAAAGAACTAATTTTGTGAATCCGATTCTAAAAATATCACCATTCTAAAACAGAAACCACTCAACATTGATAGAAAGTTTATTCGATGTCAATAAACCCAATATCACAAACATCTTTAAAATAATTTAAAAAAGTCTGTATTAAAAACAAGACACCATCCGTACTTATCGGAAAAATATTTGAAAAAAAGTAAAAAAAAGAGTCAATTATTCCACAGAATTTTCGCAAGTAACCGATTCAAACCTATTTTTTCCAGAGTTACAAATTATGGCAGGTACGCATGGCAAGGTATGGAAAACCTGACAAAATTTAATACAATACACAAATTAAGTAAAACTCTCCTAATTAACGTTATTAACGTTCTATTTTCAACGATCAAAATGGGTATTCGTTTTTTTTGTCCGAATGGGCATAAATTGAATGTGAAAGAGCATTTAGCCGGTAAAGCGGGGTTTTGCCCGGAATGTGGGGCAAGACTGATTATTCCTTTGCAAAGCACACGAAAAAGCAGCAAGGAACTCAATGAAATTAGTGAACATAAAAAAAATTCCCCTGAAATTGATTCGGTTTCTCCGGCAATATCTGCGCAACCGAAACCAACTGAAATACCAGCAGCCAACCAGATTTTAAAATCCGAAAAAATTTCAAATTCGGAAAAAATAATCAATCCGATTTTGCAGGATCAAACGGTTGTTTGGTATATTCAGGTTCCGGGCGGTCAGCAATATGGTCCTGTTACCGGTCAAATCATCCATTCATGGATTCAGGAACGCCGTATCGAACCAACAATGCTCATTTGGCGTGAAGGGTGGGAAAACTGGCTGGAAGCAAAAAATGTTTTCACAGAATTAGAAAATATCATCCCCTAATATTTCGTAACCGTAACTGTTCACGGTATTTTTTCGGTGGTGTTTCGGCGGTGTTTCGGTGGTGTTTTTATCGGGAAGCAATTATTTTCCTCCCCCTTTGACGAAATACTCAAGGAACTTTATAATAGGTCGCGTCATTTATAATTAGTTGATTATTTGATAACGGTTTGCTTTTTAATTAAAGGCTTGCCGAAGAGGGATCCGGCGGTGGGAGACCGTGAATCTGGTCAGGTGGGAAACCAAGCAGCCATAAACGTTACCTTTCAGGCGTTCGGGTCTCTCTTCGACAAGCCTTTTGTAGTAATAAATCCAACACCAGTAATGTCAAAACAAAATAATTTAAAGAATACTCCTTTTATATTTTTATTAACCACCGAGAACCCAGAGGAAATTTTTAATTGGAATCAAAATATTATTTAATATTTGACTTTTGATCTAAAATAATTTTATAAAATTAAATTTTTCTTCTCTGTGAACTCTCTGAACTCTGTGTTCTCTGTGGTTAAATAATCTGTGCTTAAATAAGAAGTCCGTTATTAGAAGTTACCATCAGTCATAATTACTGAATAATTCCCTAATTATCAATTGTTAAATCTTACCTAAAATGAAAACTGCCCCAACTGAAACATCGGAAACTGCGGAAATTAACGTCACCCCACAAACCTACGAAGATCATTCCGCCGGTTCGGGAAGTTATCAGGTTGTTGCAAGACGTTATCGCCCCAAAACTTTCGAAGAACTCGTCGGTCAAAAACATATCGCCCACGCCCTTTCAAACGCCCTCACAACCGGTCGCGTCGGTCACGCTTATCTTTTCACCGGCGCACGCGGCGTTGGAAAAACCTCAACCGCAAGAATTTTCGCTAAATCATTAAATTGCGTAAACGGTCCGACATTGGAACCGTGTGGCGATTGCGATAGTTGCCGAAGTGTTAGTACGGGTGAAGATATTGATGTTCTTGAAATCGACGGAGCAAGCAATCGCGGCATCGACGAAATCCGGCAACTCCGCCAAAACGCATCAATCTGTCCAAGCCGCTCAAAATTCAAAATCTATATCATCGACGAAGTTCACATGTTGACGCGGGAAGCCTTCAACGCCTTGCTCAAAATTCTTGAAGAACCGCCGGAACACGTTAAATTTATCTTTTGCACAACAGAACCTTCGAAAATTCCAATCACGATTCTTTCACGGTGTCAACGATTTGATTTTGCCGGAATCGAAACAACCGCTATTGCTCAACGGTTGGCAGGAATTGCGGTAAACGAACATGTTACAGCGGACGAGGGCGTTTTTGAGATGTTGTCACGGCGTGCCGCAGGTTCCATGCGCGATGCGCAATCCCTTTTAGAACAATTACTTTCGTTTGCGCCGGAACACATTTCGCTTGCCGATGTTCACGAAATGCTCGGAACGGCAAACGATCAACTCTTGTTCCGGTTGCTTGACGCAATGCTCCAATGTCAACCGGCAACCATTTTTGCAGAGTTGGAAGCAGCCGCTTCGGAAGGTGTTGATTTTGGGGTGATGATCGAACAAATGATGGGATTGCTTCGTGATTTGCTTGTTGTTGCGGCGGGCGGCGATGCTCCGCTCATGCTCTTTTGCTCCATACCGCAATTCGATCAAGTTAAATCAATGTCAAAAGCATTCGGTTTGCACCGGATATTGGCTTCGCTTCAAATTCTTGACCAAACACACACTAAAATGCGATTCAGCACACAAGGTCGTGTTTTAACAGAACTTGCGTTGGTTCGGATTGCTCATCTTGATCATTTCCAAATGATTACGGTATTGCTTGACCGGATTCGCGAAGGAAATCTGCCCTTGCCAACACTTCCATCCGCCCCAACGCCATCGGTTGCTACGGTGGTAAAACCGGTTCAACGTGCTATTCCATCGCCGACACAAATTTCCGCTCAATCTCCTCCAGATTCCGTCCAATCTCCTCCGGTTTCCGCTCAATCTTCTCCAAATTCCGTTCAATCTTCACCCAATATTCGTCAATCTTCCTCTAATAATTCACACTTCCAAACGCCAATTGCTCAAACACCGTTGCAACGTTTTAACGAAGCATCGGCTCCGCCAAAAATTGATTTGGACAACATGACCGATGATTTAGCGGTTACAATCTGGCGAAAAGCGATTGATACAATTCCCGGAATGTTGGCAACTTCTGCGACAAGTTATAAAAAAATTACTTTTGAAAAACCAAACGGTTTTGCTGTTGTTTTCGACAACCGGTATGCGAAAGAACTTTGTGAACGCGAATCGCCGCGTCTTCAGAACGCATTATCTCAGGCAATCGGCAAAACAATCCGAATCCGGTTTGAACTCATCGAAGAAAAACAACCAGCCCCTGCGCCGGTTCAGGATGTTAATCGCAATAAACTTTTTAAGGATGTTGTGGAAAATCCGTTTGTTAAAGAAATTAGCGAGATTTTCGGGGCTGAATTATATGATGTGCAGGAAAAACAGTAATACTGTTGTCTGACCGTTCATCACGCAGATTACGCTATATTTTAAAAACCATCTGCGACAATCTGCGGACTTTTTTAAAAACAATCTGCGTAATCTGCAGACAAGTTCTTTATTTTCATGGATTTTGCGGTTAAGAAAAGAGACAATTACGTCTGTATTTGCGTTAATAACGCAAACTTTTGAGCAAATAGCGCAAACTTTTGAGAAATTAACGCAAAAGTTTTTTATTAACCACAGAGGACACAGAGAACACAGAGTGAATTTTTATAATTCTAAAATAATTTTTTTAAATTTCTTCTCTGTGCTCTCT
>JAISNF010000256.1 GCA_031276415.1 Planctomycetaceae bacterium | reverse complement strand
ATTGATAAATCGCGGCGTCATGGCAACTCCTTTATCTTTTTGCGGGGCAATGCCCCACATTTAATACTTGGGGCGGGAAATTTTGAGGTGTACTGTTTTTTACAACGATTAAAATTATTTTACCATACCTGCCGTGCTTGGCAAGTCTGAAAATTTTTCTCTCTTTTGAACGGTATTCTTAAAAAAATTTCGGATTTTCAAAAATTTTTATCCTAAAAATAACGGCAAGTAACGGCATTTTTGTAATTTTCAAATTTTTCCAGAAAAAATTTTCCGCTTCCCTGTTGCAACGTAACCTATATTTTGGTAATATGTAAACCGTGTGGTCGATACTGCACGGTTCTGTAGCAGGAGCCTTTAATTTTTTATTTTCAAGCGATCTATGAAAATCTCTCAATTTTTTGAGCAGGAGTACGTACCTACGTATCTCACTGATGATGTTGTAGAAACAATTAAGTGTTATCGAACATCAATTAAAAAACTAAAAGAACTTTGTGATGATCCTACGATTTACGAAGTAAATTTGTATGGAACAGATTTTGTACGCAAACTTCGAAATGAAGGATTACAGAATGTAACCATTGCCAAGCATTGTCGCCATTTGAACTCAATTTTTTTGAAACTTGGTCCGCCAGGATACCGTAACAGAGATGCTAAAGGATTGCTTACTTACATTCCGTATTTTAAACTGCCGAAAGTCAAATTAAGTCCTCCACGTGTTTTCGAAGATGAGAACTTTCAATCTCTTTTCAACGCTTTCGGTTGCGAAAAAGACTATCCGCGTTATTTGTTACCGGAAAAACGCCCGCTTTTTTGGCAGGCAATTATGATTTTCGTTTCGATTGTTGCTGTTAGAAGAGAAGTTGTATTAGGTATCGAATGGCGAGATATTAACCGCGAGGAATTGTTTGTACACGTTCGACCTGAGATTGATAAAAAAGATCAAAATCGATACAAACCAATCAAATCAGAGTTAATTGAATATCTTGAATTGATTCGTCCTTCTCATATTAATTGGAATAGTAATTCTAAAATATTTCAATGGACTCACGGTGATAAATGTTGGTACAAATGCTGGCATAAAGCGGAGGAACGCGCCGGAATCAAGATGGGGTTGCACGATCTGAAACGATTTTCCGGTGATTTGGCAATACGAGCGGGTGCTTCTGATCTTGAATTGATGCAACACATGGACCACACCAACATCAGCACGACCTTGAAACATTACTGTCGTCCGAAAACGCGAAATATTGTCAACAAAATTGTTGTGCCAATACCAAACACGAATACTGTTACACCGCCGCCGTCTTCGCCGACACCAACACCGGAACCGCAACACTTACCGCTGGTTCATATTGCTCCGGCGTTTCAGTTTAATTCACAGAACGAAATTGTTCAGTTCTATCTTAAAGAAACACAAAGGATAGAAAATTCTGAAATTGCCGTCCGAACACCAAGCGGCACCATTTTAACCATCGTCAAATCAGAAGAGGATATTTCTAATGACAATACTAATAACTTATCATGTAACGGAAACAATGCCGGTTAAACGGCTTTTTAATGAGTCCGCAGAGGACGCAGATTTTCGCAGATACGCAAAGCGTTTTGCAAACTATTCCCTAACCCCTTAACTATAACCGTGATCGCAACATCGAATCATATCAAACTTGAGAAACTTGCTGCCGGTCGGGAACTTGAAATATTAGAGCAAGTTGCCGGTATTCCGCACGAATATCTCAATAAGAAGGGACACCCCTGTCCTATTTGCGGCGGCAAAGACCGTTTCAGCCTTATCGACGAGGCAAAAGGAACGGTGTTTTGCCGCCATTGTTTTAATCACGGTAATCGTGGTTACATTAACGCTGTTATTCATTATGGACAGGCATCAGATTACAAGGAGGCTCGACAAATGATTCTTGAACATTTAACCGGAAGTCAAGCGACTCAAGTGACTCAAGCAACACAAAAAACGGTACAAAAAACGGTAGAGAAAACGAAACCGCAAATTGTGAAGGCATGGATTTATTTTGATGAAACCGGTAAGGAAGTAAAAAAAATAAACCGTTGGGAGCCGGGCTTTCTCGGTGCGTCAAAAAGCATGACGCCTGAAGTATTTCATAACGGAAAATGGGTTACGAGAAGTTATTTCAAAAAAAATGACTCCGAATGGGATAAAATTTGGGACAGCGTCGCCGGTTTACCGTTGAATTTGCCTAATTTAATGCAACAGCAAGATAGGGCAGTTTATATTGTGGAAGGCGAGAAATGTTTTGACCAATTGAACGAATGGGAATTTCTCGCAACGACCGGAAGCGGCGGAACAAGCACAAAAACGGATTGGGCAAAATACCTGACCGGACGGGATGTTGTTATTTTGCCGGACAATGACGAAGCCGGTTACAAATACGCTCTTAAAACCGCTCAATCGTTACAAAATACAGCGGAGAATATCCGTATCGTATTTTTACCCGATTTGCCGGAAAAAGGCGACATTATAGATTTTGTGAATGCCGGAGGAACACGGGAAAAATTTTCAAATATTGTTGCCAACACTCCGACTTGGGACAAACAACCGTTTGCGTATAAAAATGAAACGAAAAACGATATAGAGGATCAGAAAAATACGGAAAAGGAAAAAAGCCGGGTAAATCTCCGTTCATATTCCAATATTGAAGAGTTACCGGTTGACTGGCTACTAAAAGATTTTATTCCGCTTTCAATGATCACACTGTTAGTTGGTGAAGCAGGTGAAGGGAAAAGTTTTTTAACAACATGGCTTTCGTCTATGGTTTCAACTCAAGGAAATATATTTCGAAACGACATTATTCCCCGCGGTGAGGTGATTATCGGCAACTCTGAAGACAATCCAAACAGAACAATTAAACCGCGTTTGCAAATGAATGGCGCAGACATGAACCATATTTATGATGTTCCCACTGTGATGCGAAATATAACAACAGTCAATGGTAAAATTGAATACGAAGCCTCCATCACATTGGATAGTATTCGTGATTTGCGGGAAGTTTTGGAACAATTACCAAAATGCCGATTGATCATTTTTGATCCGATTTCGGCATTTTGGGGAGAGGTCAATGAAAACAAAAATCCGCAAGTCCGAGTTGTGATGGAACAATTAAAAAGAGTTGCGGAAGATTATCAAGTGGCAATTGTATTAGTTACACATTATAACAAAGGGCTTGGTACGCAGGCGTTGGCACGTATTACCGGTTCGCTTGCTCTAGCGGCGGCGTGCCGTTCGGTGTGGTCTGTCACCAATAACAAAGAAACCAATATTCGAACAGTTGCTTGTGTCAAGATGAATCTTTCGGAAAATCGGGCTGGTTTTACTTTTGAAATTACTGACGGGCGAATCAATATTCTTGATGAATATGTTGACATTACTGCGGATGAAATGTTGCAAGAGCGAATGTTAAATCAGCAGAAAAGGCGAGGACCGGAGCCGGAAAAAATGAATGAATGTTGTGATTGGCTTCGTGGAATTTTGGCTTTCGG
>JAISNF010000189.1 GCA_031276415.1 Planctomycetaceae bacterium | reverse complement strand
CACTTCCAGTCGCCGACTTTGCCGATTTTTGTTTATTCATGTGAACAGTTACGTTAAAATAATAATTGGCGGAAGTATCGTTAGTTTTGTAGTTTTGATATTCAGTAAATTTCCATAATTTTTATTTTTATCCTGCCAAAATATGAAATAATCAGGGTAAATTGTCATATCCCAAAAAATATTTTTCAAAAAAGGTAACACAATCATGAACCGTTTTTTTTCTTTTTTCGATACGATTTTACTGTTGTTGATTTTGCTGACATTCACTAATATTGTTACGGCGGAAACTGTTTATTTTACGCCGGATACAAAAACAGTTTTGCGTAATCCGGCGATGGGATGGGGACTTTATGCGGATATTGTTTGGAAACACCCCGATTCGGAAGTTTGGTGGAAGGGACTTGAACCGGGTATTCCCAAAGCCAATTTTTTTTATTATCGATGCCGTTGGTCCACTCTGGAACCGGAAGAAGGTAAATATGCATGGGAACATAATGAACAATTCAAAAAAATGATCAATCATGCACGAAAACATGGATTAAAGTTGGCTTTCCGTGTTATTGTTCACAGTCGGGATAATTCCGAACAGGCAACACCGAACTATGTACGAAAATCAGGTGCAAACGGATTTGCCTGCTCAAGTAACGAAAATTTTTGGGATCCTTATCTCGATGATCCGGTTTTCCAAGAAAAATTTTCAGTCTTTGTTCAGGCTTTCGGTAAAGCATTCGACAATCCAGAAATCGTTGATTTTGTTGACGGTAATGGTTTAGGCTGGTGGGGAGAACAACATCATCTTCATCTGACAACAGAAGAACAAAAAGAATCGGTTTTTGAATGGATATGTTCAACGTATGCTTCGGCATTCAAAAAAGTTCTTTTGGTTTATTGTTTTGGTTCAGAGTTTAGTTTGGAACGGGAACTTCGTATTGCAGTACAAAAATATGGTTATATTCCGCGCCGTGACGGAATTGGTAGTTGTTGGTTTACTAAACCACAGAAAGATTTTCTCAATGATCATTTTCCCGATTTTCCTCTGATTGGAGAATCCTGTTATTGGAATCTGAGTTCCCCGCCATTGGATCCGGTAATGAAATTTGAATCCATTCGTGATGTTTTAGTACAGAGTGTTACCGATGCAATTGAAGGACATGCCAATACTTTTGATTTACGAAACCCAAACGATTTAAAAATCTGGATGCAGGAAGCACCTGATATGATTGAAAAATTTATTGCCGAAGGAGGTTACCGTGTTCTCCCCAAAATGGTGGAATATCCTAAGGAAATTGTTGCAGGAAAAACAAACGAGTTTCGGCATGAATGGATTAACATTGGTTGTGGCGTCTGTCCGAATAACAATCCGCGTTGGAACAAAAAATATCAAGTTGCTTTTGCTCTTTTTTCGGAAAAGGAAAACAAAATGATTGCGATCTATGTTGATTCATTAGCGGAACCATCGCGTTGGGTCAAAGGAATTACGGCAAAATATGTTTCATCTATTGCCTGGAATGTACCACCGGAAACTTATCGGCTTGCTATTGGAATTGTTGATACAACGCAAAATAAACTACCCGGCATTCATTGTGCCGTTGCCAATTCCAAACGAACTGACGGTTGGGTTGATATTGGAACAATCACCATAAAATAACATTAAACCACAAATTATTTGTGTCATCTGCGGACTATTTTCTTTTGGACGAATTTTTTTATTTCTCAAAAATCTTTTTTGGTGATTGCCAAACGGGTTTTAATTAGATACAATAAGCCGCTCTTTGTTTGTTACATGGAAATTTTGTGTAATTCAAAAATTTTCATGCGAAGGTTGGCTAATCGGAATTATCTCAGAATTATCAATGCTACTGAATAATTACACATAATTACATGCTTTTAACAATTGGGAGTAAGAATAAATGACTATTCAATTTGATCGCCGCAATGGGCAGGAAACGATTTCTTCCGGCAATCCGGCGGATATCTGGAGCAATTGGCAAAACGAAAAAGAAGTTTGGCTTTTTATCGCCCCCCACGATGATGATATTGTTTGCGGAGCCGGTTTAACATTTCTTGCCGCTCTTCAAAGTCAGATTAAAGTTTTTGCAGCGGTAATTTCAAATGGTCGAATGGGTTATTGTACGCATGAACAACGTCCGGTTATCGCTCAGGTTCGTCGTGAAGAAACACAAGCCTCTTTTGCCTATCTTGGACTGCCGCACGAAAATCTTTATTTATTCGATTATGACGACGGATCGTTGTTACAAAATACCGGGCGGCGTTTCGCAACAGAACCGGCAGATTCCAACACAATCGCCGGAGCAACCGGTTTGCAAAACACATTGACCTGGTTGTTACGTCAAACCAAACCAACACGGATTTTTATTCCAAATCGGCTTGATTTGCATCCTGATCATAAGACGGTTCATTATGAAACAGTTATCAGTATTTTTCATGCACAAGGCGGAATTTGGCCCGAGTTGGGAACCGTTATTGATACAATTCCGTTGTTGTACGAATATGCGACTTACAGCGATTTTATCAAACAGCCGAATATTCGGGTTCGTGTTCCCGACTCGCTGACCGAACAACGACTTCAGGCTCTTGCGTTGTACAAAAGCCAATTGCAAATCGAATTACTCGTCGAAGAACTCCGCAAAACCGGCGGAAAAGAATATTTGCTCGAAATGACTTTCGAAATTTTCAAACCGGAAAAATATGAAACATTGTTTAATAATATCTGATAGATGAAATTGTCCGCAAATTACTGTTCGCAGATTGCGCAGATAAACGCAGATTATTTTTACAATTATTTTCGGTTTCGCAAAAAAAAAATGTAACCATTTTACTAATTTCTATAACTTTATTTTTTCAAGACTATGACTAAAAACATTTTTACAATTGTGTTTTGTTGTACAATTTTATCCGCTGTAACTGTTTTCGGTCAGATTGCTCCGAATCAGGTGAATCTGTTTGAAAAAAAGAATTTGTCCGAATGGGATTTTCACACGGACAAAGAAGGTGTTACGGTTGAAAACGTTTATTCATTTTCCGATAACGGAATTTTGTTGTGCAAGGGCGAACCATTTGGCTGGCTTGGCACCAAAGAAGAGTACAAAAATTTCAAATTGTCTGTTGATTACCGTTGGTCTCCCGAAGTAAAACCAACAAACAGCGGAATTTTTCTTCGCCTGAATAAACAACCGGAAAAAACATTTTTGCCGCGTTGTGTTGAAGTTCAATTGGCATGGAAAAATGCCGGTGATCTTTACGGATTTCACGGTATGAAACTTCCGCCTCCAGCCGGAATTGCGGAGGGGCGTGCTTCGGCAAGAGACGGCGGTGAAAAGTCCGGATCAATTAACGGTCTCAAAAAAATCGCCGACATTGAAAAAGAACCCGGACAATGGAATACATTGGAGATTTTGTGCAGTAACGGATTGATTGTTATTGTTGTCAACGGCGTTATCGTCAACTGGGTTACTGACGCCGAACAAACTCCGGGCAAAATCGGTTTTCAATCCGAAGGCGGTCCCATCGAATTTCGCCATGCCGTCTTAACCGTTTTCCCATAAAAATTGTACACGCCTCCGGGAACTTTTAAAAACAACAAATTTATTTTTATTAACCACAGAGGATACAGAGAACACAGAGGAAATTTTTAATTGGAATCAAAACGTTATTTAATTTTATAATTGACTTTTGATCTAAAATAACTTTATAAAATTAAATTTTTCTTCTCTGTGTTCTCTGTGGTTAAATAAACTGTGCTTAAATAAAAGGGCGGTTATTAGAAGTTACCTTCTGTTATTTTGTATTTTATTGTGTTTCGATTTCTTCTGTTTCCGGTTCGACCGCAAACCAACGAACTAAACGGCATGTAACCGGTTGTTGTTCTTCGGGGAGGTTTTGGCGAACAGTTACAGCCAACTCAATCAGACCGTCATCGTCAAGGTCGGTGATTTCCAACGTGTATTTCCAAAGTATCTCGCCAAGAGAACCTTCCGTAACAACATTTGTGTCGGAAATGGTATCGTTCACATTGGCGGAAGCATTCGTATTAGTAATCGGAACATCAAAGGCTGATTCCATTTCAATAATTCCGATACGGACTTTCGCCAAAATACTTTCTGC
>JAISNF010000210.1 GCA_031276415.1 Planctomycetaceae bacterium | reverse complement strand
TCATTGAATTTAAAAAATCAAGTTAAATTAAATTTTCGTTCAAAAATTTGTTAAAATCCCGGATTCGCCACTGCACCATCATCTTTTGAACCGATGAGTTGATAAATACCCAATGTTCCGGCTGCTGCGGCACTCTGAAAAAGATCAAATGTTTCCGTTGCTGTATCGGTGCTTTGTGCCGTATCGGGTATAATTCCCGAACCATCAGCACGATCTTTTTTGGATTCGATAGTTTCGCTAAGAAAATGGACGCTTCCATCACCGAAAAGGAAATTCGCTCCACCGGCATGAAGAGATGAAAACGCATAAGACCCTTCATTAATCTTCAATGCACTGTAACCGTGTGTGTAATTCATGGAACCAATACCACAAGTACCAGGCCAATAAGAGGCTCTACCGGTTTTGTAATCACGTTCTCCATAAACAAATGTGTTACTTAATCCGTCGGTAATTGCCGTGAAATTGTAGGCTTTACTCGCAGGAAAAACTCCGGTATTTAATGTTGCATTTTGTTGATTGGCTAAAAATGTACCATAAGCCCCGCCAAAACGGAAAAATCCGCGATGTGGAGAGTAACTTGATGTTGCCAAAGCAGAGGTATCGCCCGAACCGGTTGTTGCATAATCTCCGCTTCGCTTGTTCGGAAATTGTAATTCACTATCCGATGGACAAAGAAAGAAGTTTATTTTGGTGTTGACTATTGCATCTCTGGAACCCGGCTTTAGAATGTCTTCAAAAGCTCTTTCAAGAGACAAACTTGAAACACCGGCACTTTCCCACGCAGCAGTTTGTTCAATAAATGGGAGAATCTGTGCCAAAGGTCCCCATCCTGTGCAATAGTCTTGTCCGACATTGCGATTACTTATCACTAAACCGACTTCAATCGGGTGAGCAACCGCACCAGATGGAAGTGTTCCATGCGTGTCGTGATAATTGTGTTGCGCAATGCCAATTTGTTTTAGATTGTTTGTACATTGCATTCGCCGCGCCGCCTCGCGTGCTGCCTGAACTGCGGGTAACAGAATTGCGATTAACACACCAATAATCGCAATCACCACAAGAAGTTCCACCAACGTGAACCCCTTCAAAATGCGGCGTTTCAGAGCAACACGAGATTTGTTGAACTGCGGCGATCCTTCTCTATATCGCCCCCCCCCCCCTATTTTGACAGAAATTCTTTTCCCAACACCCGAATTTTTCAACGATACTTTCTTCATTAACAACATCTTTTTCATGGTAAATCTCCTTAAATACTTTAGTGTAAACATACAAAACTTAACATTGATTCGGAACCTCTCAATGTTCAATCCGTTTCTGCGTTGAGAGATTCCCTGATATTTCACGGAAGAAACTTCCCTGAATATCGTACCGAATTAAAGAGAATGCAATCACCATGCCAAAACAAAAAACAAAAAGAAATAAAATAACAAATAGGAAAGAAATTTTCGTTTTGTTTAATTCCGCATCTCCCTGAAAAATAAGACGATTTGAGATTTTTTCTCCCACAAATTTTTTTGAAAAAAATAGAAAAAAGAAGAAAAACTTCTCAAAATTTTCACTAATGAAAAATTCAATCCGTGATATTTGGTGGTTTCCCCATCATATATGATAGCGAACTACCAAATATGGTCGTGAAATACAACGGCTTTGTGGAAATACTTGTCCGCAAATTAAGAAAATTATCCGCAAATTATTTTTAAAAAAGTCCGCAGATTACGCAGATAGACGCAGATTATTTTTTAAAAACAATCGTAATCATTCACGGGAATAGGTTTGAATCATAGAGACACAACGTATTGCGTCTCCGCGAAAATTTTCATTGCGATAATTTATTGAACGAGTCGCCGTGAACGGTTAAAAACAATCTGCGCTCCATCTGCGGACAAGTTTCTTTTATCTGCGTCTATCAGCGTAATCTGCGGACGGTTTTTTTGATGCGGTTAAGAAATTATAAATTGTTACTCATAGTCTTGGAATACACGTGAAATCAAGCGATAATGTCCAAAACATGAGAAGCAGAATCAAGAATAAACCCAAATAACTCAACACAACTTGAATAATTTCATTGGGCGGACGACGGAAAATTCCTTCATAAAGCAAAAATATCAGAAGCCCCCCGTCCAACGGCGGCATCGGGAAAATGTTGATAACCGCAAGATTGGCTCCAATCAAACAAAGGAACATTAAATAAGAACCCAACCCGCCATCAGCAAAAATGTACGCTAAATGAACAATCGCAACCGGTCCGCCAAGAGCACGCGGCGAAACACTGCCATCACCCAACGCAACAAGAAAACGATAAACAGAAAGAGAACTGTCAACCATTTTTTTCGTACCAAGAATAACCGCTTCACCAAAATCATCAATCCGAATAACCGACTTTTCCACACTCAATAGAAAACCACGATCCGTGTTAAACCAATCTTGAGAATCAAAAATCGGTAAATCAAACGTTTTCGTATTTCCCTTTTCGTCTTCAATTTGTAAACGCACGGAAATTATTTTTTCAGTAACACCACTTGCTTTTTGTTTTTTCGTCAACGAAATCGGCTCGGCAATCTGTAATATCTTGCTAAATACATACGGAATATCAACCCGATCACCAATATTTTGAAACTGAATACCCTCCTCGTCCGTAACACTAAATGAATTTTTCTTGAGAATCGGCTGCGCATTCAACAATTTAACCGCCGTAACTTTGCCCCCAATCGGCAACTGTTTGGCAACATCGGAAGCATTTTCCGAAACATGTTCGATCACCGGCTCAACTTCCCACGCCAAACCAAGCGCCGTACTGCCAACCGGATCTTTCATCGAAAGAAAACCAAGTTCAGGAATAATTCGTACAGGTTTCAACTCAATATCAATCGTCAATTCCTGACCGTTGTTTTTACGAACTACAAGTTGAACAGAATTTTTGTTCTCATTAACTTTTCGCAAAATCATTTGCGGCAGTTTCAACGGATCAAAATCCGTAACTCCATCAACACTCAAAATCGTATCACCAACTTCAATCCCCTTTTTCGAAGCGTCAGAATCCGGCAACACCGATACAATCGTTCCCGTTTTGAAACGAACACCAATCTCCTTCATGGGAATTACCGGAACCAATCCCTCAACTCGCTTGTCGTTACTGATATTGTTTTCGTTGTTAATATTATTTTCGTTGCTGATATTTTTTTCCTTAGCAACATTATTTTCCTTCGTAACATTATTTTCCTTGCCGATTCCGGCAAATTGATATAAAACCGGTTGATCAAAATATTTTAACAGAGCATCCATATATTCGTTATAATTTTCAACCGGAATACCGCCAACCGTTTGAATACGCAACTTCGTTTTTTTCAGCAGTTGGAGAAATTCTTTGGGATAATATTTTTCACAATTCTTGATCACCGGATGTTGAACAGAAGCCAAATTTATTGTCGGCAACGAACCAACTCCAATCATAGGAGCCAAATCACTTTTCCGTTTACGCGGAATAATTGTTTTTTCAATTTTTTCCGGAGTTTGCGATTGGGCATTTTCATTTTTTCGCTCAATCGTCAGTTTGATTCCGTTTGAACCGCCAACCATTGCCATATTAATGTCAGTAAAAACACGGGCAGGCGAATCGTTAATCGCAACAATTTTATCACCGATTTGCAAATCGGCTTCCCACGCCGGTGAACCGGATACAACACTGCCAACCGCCGGAGCCGTTTCTTCAATACCAACCATGTACGCCGCCGTTGCACAAACTATCGCAAATAAAAAATTCATCACCACTCCGGCAACAATAATCGCTACACGTTGCGGAACATTTTTAGCCAAAAAACTGTCCGGCGCATACATCGCTTCGTTAAGTTTGTCAAGATCAGCGGAATCGGAAGGTTCGGCGTTGGAATTTTCAGTATTAGAATTTTCGGTATTATTTTCTGTTCCGGTTTCTGTTGTTTGATCGGCGAGTCGGGAACGTTCTATTTCGGCGCGTATTTGACCGGGGTTGTCTTCCTGACCGAGCATTTTCACATAACCGCCAAGCGGGAACAAACCAAGTCCATATTCCGTGTTGCCCCATTTGAATTTGAAGAATTTAAGACCCCAAAAATCGAACCAAATATAGAACTTTTCACACCGGACACCGCAAAGACGGGCAACAGCGAAATGACCAAATTCGTGAACGATTATCAAAGCATTGAGTCCGAAAATGATGAGCAGGATATTGATTGTTACTGTCCAAATAGTTGACCAAATTGAAGTAACCTGATCGGGTGTTGCGGTACTAAAAATCGCTAATACGGCATCCATGATTCTAATATGTTCCTTTCTTGCCCGAATTTCTTAGGGCGATACGTTTTGTGAGGTTAATTACTCCATTTATTGTCAAGTCTAAAGAAGGTCTAAAGACAAAGATTGCGGCATTATACCAGATTTCAAAATCAAATAAAGAGCGGGGACTTTGTTAATGCCGTCTATATTTATTAACCACAGAAAAGAAAAACCGTCCGCAGATTATTTTTAAAATACAAAATTGTCCGCAGATTTCGCAGATGAGCGCAGATGATTTTTAAATATAAAATTGTCGTAACCGTTCACGATAATAGAGAGACGTAATGTATTGCATCTCTACAACGGTTACGAAAATCAAGTAGTCGGCAATGTTTTGAATTTTCCCAAAACAGGGAAAAATTACAATTTTTTTAAATTTATAATTTTCGTGTAGTAACAAACTCTTTACTTTTCATAAACGCAATGTTATATTAAAAAGCCAAATGTGAATCGGTTTGTTTTTCAACAACAAAAAATTTAAGGAATTACAAAATATGAACGACGATAATATTTCTCCGACTATTGAAAATTCAGTTGAAAATTCAGTATCATCGGCACCAAATGAAAAAATAGAAAAAGACGAAATCCAATGGGCATACTCTGGAAAAGCAATGAGAGCACAATGTTGCTTGTATTGGATAATCACATTCCTGCTTTTGGGTGGCGGATTGTATTTGACTTTTACCGGATTATTAGGCAACGTCTATTTGTGGGCTTGGATCGGAATTGCCGGTCTCGCACTAATCCTGTGGATTCAGTTTTTCGCAACCTATTTCTACCGAACATGGACTCTCCAGTATAAACTCACCAATCATCGCCTTTATACTTATAAAGGTCTTTTCACCAAAACAAGCGATTCTATGGAACTTGTTTATATTGAAGATGTTCAATTGGTTCAAACGTTTTGGGACAGAATACTCAACGGCGGTGTCGGGCGGCTTATTATTTTTTCCTCCGCCGATAAAACACACGCCCAATTATTCATTACAGGAATCGAAAATCCTCAGTCCATTTTTGAAAAAGTCGATACCGCACGAGCAACAGTTCGCGCTAAACGCGCCATAATATCCGGTTCATAACCAAATATAAATATTCCGGTTTCATAATCGAATATTCCGGTGGTTAAAACTACCGACTATATTGAAAATGCCCGATGGAGCAATTTAAATCAATTCATATTGTGAGCCGAAAACCGGATTTTATTGTGAAATGAATATAAACAAAATTGTGTTTATACTTTTAAAAATTAACCTAAAAATTAACCGTTTTAGAAATTAACCGTTTTATTTTCGTATTTTCATTTTTTATCATCAATTTTTTTTCATTCTTACTATTATGTTGGAACTTAAAAGTTTAAAAAAATCGTATCTTTTGCCGGACGGCGAAGATTTACCGATTCTGGAAATTCCGCAATGGTCGGTTGAAGCGGGAGAGCAGGTTGTTGTTGTTGGTGCGAGCGGTTGCGGAAAAACGACCTTGCTCCATATTATTGCCGGAATTTTACGTCCTAGTGCGGGGCATGTTCTGATTGACGGTTGGGACACGCCGATTCTGACCGAAGCAGAACGCGACCAATTCCGCGCCAGACGCATCGGTTATGTTTTCCAAACGTTTAATTTATTGCAAGGTTTTACGGCATTGGAAAATGTGATGATCGGAATGACTTTTGCCGGAACCAGAAGTGATCGGCACCGCGCCAAAGACCTTTTAGAAAAAGTGGGACTTGGGCATCGGTTGCATCATAAACCGGCTCAACTTTCCGTTGGCGAACAACAACGTGTTTCTGTTGCCCGTGCGTTGGCAAATAAACCGAAACTCGTTCTTGCCGACGAACCGACCGCCAATGTCGATGTCGGGAATCAACAACAAGTGATCGACATGTTACGGAATACCTGCGAAGAGGAAAATGTCGCTCTCATTCTTGTTACCCACGCTCCCGAAGTTGCCAATCAATTCAAACGAGTTGATAAATTGGCAGAAATTAATCTTGTCGTTTCAAAACGAAAAGAACAAAAAAATGAAGAAATCTCAGAAGAATTAAAAAATAATTAAATTAATTATTAAATTAAAATGACCGTAATTAAGCGTATTTTTGTTCATTTCGTGTGTGTTTATCTCAATTTTATTCAATTTCACGATAATTTCATGACAATGGACGGAGAAAAAAGTTTTTTGATTTGGTCTTGACAGGTTTGACGATTTGGGTATGATACCGATTACTTTGATAAAAATTTAGATTGTATTGCTTGTTGCCGCTTTGTGGTGGCGGAGACGGACTCTTTGATGTCTCTGCTTTCAATATAGAATTTGCCTGTCGGCGGGATGCCGATGTGCGATTTTCATTCGAAACACACAAAGTTTTTGGCAGTTTATTGACTCTTTGGGTGTCTTTTTGATTTTGTATGTTCTTCACAATCGAAAAGTACCTTAGTCATAAGGATGGACTTTCGAAACGCCTTTGAAATATTGATGTAATAAAAATCAAATCAATACAAGAGGTTGTTTGGTCAATGTTGATTTTTGATATTGACCTTTATACTTTTAACGTAAATAAAATTACTAAACACTGTAACACGACGCAATTCATGAGTTGTGATTACATTAAACGTAAAGTGTAATGCCTTACCGGCTTTGATATAACCGGATGTTAGTCTTTCGTAAATTGTTTTTCAGAATATTGTTTCAATCCGTAACAGGATTTTATAGTTTTGTTGTTATATTGTGTTACCGCAGTGGGGTTTTACTTTCTCTTTGCGGTATTCTTTTGACAATCACCAACCAGGTGTCTTTACATGCCAAGAAATAACTCTAACGGGAACCGTCATAGTGGTCGAAATAATAACAGAAACGGAGGTGGAGGCGGTCGCCCGCGTCCCAATCCGAACAGCAGCCACATGGGTCAAAAAAATAACTTTAAAAAAGCCAAACCGGGCGGCGCACCAACCGGAGTCATGGAAATAGGCGATCCAAACGCTTATTATGAAGTGACCGGAGCCTTAGAATTACATCCTAATGGTTACGGTTTTCTTCGTGATCCGAACAATGATTACGCCCGAATTATTACGGATCCGTTTGTTCCGGGCAGTATGATTGAAAAATACGGATTTCGGGAAGGTGTTCTCATCAGCGGTCTGATTCAGCCCGGCACGAAAACACAAGGTCCCCGGCTTCGTGAAATCAAAGATGTTGATGGAATTTTGCCGGACGACTATACGTCTATTAAACCGTTTGATGAACGAACTCCCATCAATCCAGAAGAATGGCTGCGGCTTGAAACAGGTCCCCAGCCGTTGACAACCCGAGTTATGGATATTCTGACTCCTCTCGGAAAAGGTCAACGTGCTTTGATTGTTGCTCCGCCGCGAAGCGGAAAAACAATTCTTCTTCACCATATTAGTCAGGCAATTGTTAAAAATCATCCTGACGTTAAAGTGATTATTCTTTTAGTTGATGAGCGTCCTGAGGAAGTTACCGATTTCCGGCGTGCGGTCAACGCTGAAGTTGTTGCCAGCAGTCTTGATCGTGAAATCGAATCTCATGTTCGGCTTGCGCAACTGGTTGTGGAACGTTGCCGGCGTTTAGCCGAAATGGGGAAAGATGTTTTTCTGCTTTTGGATTCAATCACACGTTTGGCAAGAGCGTTCAATAAATGGGTCGGCAACACAGGACGAACAATGTCCGGCGGTGTTGATATTAAGGCGATGGATATTCCGAAAAAACTGTTCGCAACCGCCCGCGCATTTGAAGAAGGCGGTTCGCTCACAATTGTCGGAACCGCACTTATCGAAACCGGCAGCCGAATGGACGATTTGATTTTTCAAGAATTTAAGGGAACCGGTAATATGGAACTTATTCTTGACCGGAAATTGGCGGAACGCCGTATTTGGCCTGCGATTGATATTGGGCAATCAGGAACCCGACGTGAAGAAAAACTTTTTCCGCCCGAAATTCTTCATGCGGCAACCTTAATCCGGCGAACACTTTCCTCAAGAAATCCGACCGACGCAATGGAAGCCTTGACAACACGGCTGACGAAATCAAACTCAAACGCCGAGTTTTTCTTCCAATTCCTCAAAACTGCCCAATCAAGATTGGATTAGTTAAAAAAACAAAATTGTCCGTAAAAAACATGCCTACTACTTGTATTTCCGGCAATTCCCGATTATAGTATTTTTTATTCCGGTAACAGTTTTAATTGAGAATTACCGATACAGGATCAACCGAAACAAGGTTGGTGTTGGTATTTTTGTATTGAAACCGATGGTTGTTGCCGGTTTTTGGCAATGGAGATGTTTCCCCTGTTAAAATTCTTAAACTTATAAAGGAATTAAGACCATGTTTCAAAAGATTCAAAATTTGAATTTGTTCCGAAGTGTTGTTTTGGGTGTTATGCTGACTGCTGTAATGTTGTATCCGGTTTCTGCTCAGACGGTTGCGCCGGATCGTGGAGTTTATTATGGCGGTTCGGTGGTGGGCGGTATTGAAATTGACACCGCGGGGCTTGTGAAAATGACCCCGAAAAAAACAATGGAAGAAGTCGGTAAAAATCTTAGTAAACTTCTTGAACCGATTCCAACCGATCTGAACGAAAAAACTCCAATCCGAAAAATTTCTCTCAAAAAACTCAACGCCCAAATTTGTCAGACGATTGAGCAACAAAAAGAATTTTCTGATGCGGTTCGTTATCTTGGCGGTTTAACGGCGATTCGTTATGTTGTTGTTGTTCCAGAGGAAAACGATATTATTCTTGTTGGTCCTTCCGAATCTTGGCAAGCCGATTCTTATGGAAACATTGTCGGTAAAACAAGCGGTCAACCGGTTTTCCGGCTGGAAGATTTGCTGACGGTTTTTCGTGCATGGAACAACCAGAGCCGCCCTTCGGTTATTACGTGTTCAATTGATCCGACCAAAGATGCTTTGGCGAAAATTGCCCAAGTCAATCGGCAGTTTCCGGTTGTGGACAGAAATAATGTTCATGCATTTGCTGCGGCACAAGAAGCGGCGTATGGGACGAATGTTGTTACATTTCAGGGAGTGTCGGAGCAAAGCCGTTTTGCGATGGTTTTGGTTATTGCCGATTATAAAATGAAACAGATTGGTCTTGGTCATATTCCGTCTCCGATACGTAATTTACCGAGTTATATTAGTTTGATTGGTGGAAGTCAGCAACAAATCAATCCGCGATTTTGGCTTACGCCTGAATATGGTACGATTACTCACGATTCCAAAAAATTAACATGGCAACTGAGTGAAGTGAAAGTGAAGGCGTTGACGGACAACGAATATATTGATTCGCGAAGTAATTCCCACCAATCCGGCGGCAAACCGGACAGAGCGGCAATTAATTGGTGTAGCAAAATGACCGCCAATTACAATGCGCTTAGCAAGGCGGATCCGATTTTTGGTGATTTGAAGAATTGCATGGAACTTGCGATTGTTGTTGCGTTGATTCGGCAAGAGGGATTACTTGAAAAAGCCGGTTGTAAATTGACGGCGTTTGAAGATACAACATTTCTGAAACCTGCGATTTATCCGATTCCGAAAACGGTTCGAAGTCAGGCAACCGTTGCAAAAAATGGACGATCATTTGTTGTTGCTTGCGGCGGAGTCGAAGTCAATCCGTTCATCACGCTTCAAAATATACAACTCAATAGTAAAATCGACACCGAAAGAACCAATCTCGTAAAAACAACCGGTGATACTTGGTGGTCTAAATAAAAATCGATTATTAGAAGTTACCTTATGTATTACTGTTATCTTGAAATTCAAACGTTGCGGCGGTGTATTTGTCGGCTTTCCTTTGTGTTTAGACCGAAATCGAATTAACATCAACCGCCGCAATGTTTCGGCGAAATGTTGCCTGCCTTGAATTGTCCCAATTTACGGAATAATTACAAAATTGACAATTATTTCTAATTTATTCCAAACATGAAACAATCGGAATATTTTCATCCAGACATATTGAAGCAAATATCGCGGCTTGATTTGCGGGCGAAATATGTTGTTGACGGATTTTTGAGCGGAACTCATAAATCGCGGCATTTCGGTAATTCCGTTGAATTTCGCCAGCATCGTCAATATGTTCCCGGCGATGATCTGCGAAGTGTGGATTGGAAAGTTTGGGCGAAACAAGATCGGCTCTACGTCAAACAATATGAAATTGACACGAATATGCGTGTTACGTTATTGATTGATAAATCGCAGAGTATGCGATTCGGCAGTCGGGCAATGAATAAATACGATTACGCTTGTACCATTGCGGCGTCGCTTGCTTATTTGGCGATTCGGCAACAGGATGCGGTTGGTTGTATTACGTTTGATAATGATACGCAAAATGTTTTGCCGTCAAAAATGAAATGGTCGCAACTTGCCGCTATTGCCGACCGAATGTTTCGTTCGGCTCCTGATTCCAAAATAGATGCACAGAAAACAAAAATTGAGAACAATAATATCCAGAAAACCGAAACAGAAAAAAATGCGGTGCGCAAAAATGAAATTTCGGAACTGATTGATTTGAACGAATTACTTAAAGATATTAAAAGTTCGCAGCCGGATTTTCAGGAAGTGTTACGAATAGCGGCGGAAACGGTTCGGGCAAACGGGCTTATTGTACTGATTTCCGATTTATTGATACAGCGCGAAGGATTATTTCGCGGGTTACGATATTTGCGAAGTTACGGTCATGATGTTTTGGTGTTGCATGTTCTGGACGATATGGAACTTGATTTCACGTTTGGCGGTCCGACGCGGTTTGAAGGTCTTGAACTTCCTGTACAAATTCGTTGCGATCCGCGAATGTTGCGTCAGGGTTATCTTGACGCTTTGAACATTTATCTTGAAGAAGTGAAACAAGGCTGCACGAAATTACAATGTGATTACGCTTTATTCCGTACCGGCACACCGTTAGACGCCGCTTTGTCAACGTATCTGAGCCGCCGCAACACGCTTGTCCGTAACGGAAAATAATAAACCGGAATAACAAACAAATATTTTGCCGTAATTATTCCGAATTATTCCGTGAACATTATGAATTATCGTAATTAATAAGTCGTTAATAAAAAACATGGTAAACAGATGAGATTTCCGTTTTCACTTACGCGCAGTATGACTTTTTATATGTTTCGGAAAAAATTATTCGGAACATCCGCAAAGTTTCCGTTTGTTTTGATGCTGGAACCGTTACACGCTTGTAATTTACATTGCAGCGGTTGCGGAAGAATCCGTGAATATGCGGAAACCGTCAATAAACAATTAACACTCGAAGAATGTCTTCATTCAGTTACGGAATGTAATGCGCCGATTGTCAGTATTTGCGGCGGTGAACCGTTGCTTTATTCGGACATTATAGAACTCTCGGATAAAACGTTACGATTGGGAAAACATATTTATTTGTGTACGAATGGTCAACTGCTGACAAATAAACTTGATGATTTCATTCAACTTTCACGCAAAAACTGTCGGGTTAAAAAACAATTGTACTGGAACATTCATCTTGACGGAATGAAAACAACTCACGATGCTATTGTTGAAAAATCAGGAGCCTTTGAAAAAGCGGTTGAAGGAATTACTGTTGCCAAAAAAGCGGGATTTTATGTTTACACCAATACAACACTGTACAAAAAAACAGAGGTCGCCGAACTTGTTGAACTTGCTCAATTACTTAAAAGTATTGATATTGACGGCATGATGATTGCGCCGGGTTATGGTTACGAAACGGTTGGCGACGAATCTTTTTTTCTGACCCGCAATGAAATTCACGCAAAATTTCAATCTGTACGAAAAATGTTGAGCGGATTTCGACTGACGACGACGCCGGTTTATTTTGATTTTTTGTGTGGTGAACGATATTTACCTTGTGCGGCGTGGGCGAATCCGACGCGGAATATTTTGGGTTGGAAATCGCCGTGTTATCTGATTACCGACAAACATTATCCAACATACCGCGAATGTTTGGAGCAAACGGATTGGTCACGAATTGGTCACGGCAATGATTCTCGTTGTGAACATTGTATGATGCATTGCGGTTTTGAACCGGCGGCAATTTTGTTCGGTAATCGGTTCCGCGATCTAATCCGCCTCGCAAAATGGCAATTCCATTAAGGTAACTTCTAATAACCGCCCGCACAGTTTATTTAACCACAGAGAACACAGAATTTTCACAGAGTTCACAGAGTTCACAGAGTTCACAGAAAAAAGGCGTCCGCAGATTACGCAGATGATTTTTTGAGAATACGAAACAATAAAATATTACCGCCGTAACTGATAATTTTTGATTTATGATTCGGGATTTGGTTTATTACAGGACACAATAACTTGCCGTAACATCCATGCAATAACAACTAATCCCGCAACAAAAACAATCAGAAACGCCAGAAGCGGTGACCATTGAATATTCGTCGGAATTTTCGCAACATCAACATATTGACTGACTCCGGCATTCTGACCAATCTGGCGAATAATTCCAAAACCGGCAAGCGTTACAATATGAAATAATACCGCAACCGTTATGAATTTGCCGGAATGCCGTTTTATCAATCCGGCAAATAAAAATGATACAAAAACAAGACAAGCCGACAAAACAACCCATCCAAAGTAAGGATACGCCGTTGTTATATTTTCGCCGCCGTAACCGGTTTTGACTAACCATTCTGTTCTCGTTAGCAAAATTGATCCCAAAACGGTAAGAATAATCGCCAATAATATTGTCCAATGCCGATAAGATGTGATCCAATCTGAAACGGATTCTTCGGTTTCCTGTATCGGATTTTTGGCGGAACAATTATTCCGTAACAGAAGATGCGAATCAACCGCCGCCCAAATTCCGGTTGTAATCAGACCAAGCCCAAACATTGTCGCAAGCCGTATCCAAAGTGCAGGATCACGCATATTATTGGCAACACCGGTTGTTGCTCCGTAATAATTTGTTTGCTCCATAATACCCGCCCAAAGATCATGGCGAACCATCAATGTCAAACCGTTGGAAATCAAAACACCAATCGCAATAAGACCAATCGAAGCAATTATTCCATAAAAAATCGTCCGGCAATTACATTGTTGGTTGTTTTTGTTGCACAAACAACCGCTGTTGCCGTTGTTATTGGCGGCGTCGTTATTGTTATCGTTATTGATATTGTTATTTTTGTTGCGGCAACTGAAAGCGGCAAGATATAACGCATAGTAACCTACAATCAAAATTGGAATAACCGCAATCCAATGCCACGCCATTAAAATTGTTGCGGTATAAAACGATTTGTAATAAGTTGTTTGCAAAAACAGCAACGGCACAATACCGAAGTTAATACCAAGAGCCATCATAATTGGAAACTGACCAAACATGCGTTGGGCGTAACGGCGCGAATGTTTGCAATTCCAGATCGCACAGAAAATAGCAACCGGTAAACCGGCAAACCAAAGTCCCATTGGAATTAAATGCAACACAAAACCAACGACTTTGAAAAATTGAACAAACCAAAACGGAGCCGGCATTCCGGGTAATGTCATTGTGTCCATGAGAATTTGCATGATAATTTCCTTTAAGAATTTTCTTGAGAATTTATTGAATAAATTTACTGAATAAAGGTTGATACATTGGCTTCCGGTATGGGTTGAGTGTTGTTTACCGGAAGCGGATTAGGCATGATAACTCCTTGATTTTTCAGGAATTCCGGCGCACAAAGATCAATCGGTTGATAACCGTCAAATCTTGGCATTGTGAACATTGCGGAGGAAAATGGCGTTGTAACATTGAATGAGGGTGTTCCCAGATCAATCGTCATTTTTCCTTCTGCGCCCCGACATTGTACTTCAACACGCCGAGCATACAAAACTCCTGTTCCTTTATCATATCGGTGATCACTCGAAATTGCTAGTGCTACCAACTCATTTTGCGGAGAATACATTTCCTGCCGTATAACCCAACCGTTTTGGGCATTGATTATTGTTCGTTTGACGAATTGTCCTGAAGGTGTTTGACGCCGTGAAAGGATAGCCCAATGACCGTCCTCAGTTGATATGGGACCTTCATGTTGTTCTTCTGCTTTAAATTCAACAATTCCCAACGCTTCAATAAACCAATCCGGTTCAATCGGAACCGATGAACGCACCGGACAAATGGGGAATTGATCATGGCGGCAATACCACATTTCGCCCGGAATACGGCGTACCCAAAGCCAAAATAGTGTATCATTGCTCCCGAAATCGATTTCTTGTCCGCCGAGAGTTGTGGCGGAACCTTGAATCCGAATACGTTTTGGACGTTCAAATGTCAATCGGGATTGAACAGGCCAAAGCACGCCCGGAACCAAAATGGAGGCGTTTTCGGTGCTCATATTCTGAATTGCCATACTATTCCGGTTAATTGCGGACGTAATCTGTTGCAATGTCGGATGTTGTGTGGTGATAAGCGGTGGTGCTTTCGGATCTTTTGAATGAAAAACATGCCTGAATAATTGACAACCGGAACAAAATACAAACAAAATTAAAATCAATAAAATTTTTTTCATGATATTATTTCATTGCCATAATCGAAAATACGAAACAAATGAAAATAGAAAATATACTATTATTCAACACATAGAATTTCTCCTCACGGAGAATAAATAATAATGAATAATAGTGCAAGAGATATTTTGTAATTATTTAAGGAAACTTCTAAAAAATACAAATATATTTTTATTTAACACTGATAAACTTGTCCGCAGATTACGCAGATAATCACAGAT
>JAISNF010000175.1 GCA_031276415.1 Planctomycetaceae bacterium | reverse complement strand
TATTTTATTATTCTGAATTATTTTGTTTGGTTCTATTTTTTAATTTCCGTAATTTTTGTTCGACCATTTTTACGTTGCGGATATTTGTGAACACGAACACATTGCCGGTTCCGTTCTTTTTTTGTTTCCGGTGAATTTCGTCAATTTCGTCCGCTTCGTAACTTATTATGTCAAATGAAAACATTCGTCCTTCTAAAATGATTACTCGCCGATTAGTGATAACATAAACTGTTCGCAATATTGTCCGGTATCTCCAAAACGGCACCAAAAGTAACCCAACACCAACAAACATAAACGGAATAAGAAAGGAAAAATTAAAAATATTCCCGAATTGTTGTAACATTACGAATATTACAAAACTCGTCCATACAATCGCAAAAAGAAATATCGGAAATATTTCTTTTGGAAAAAGATGCGGAATCGGCTGGTCAATCCATTCGATTGTCTCGCCCTCTTCTAATTCCTGATCAACCAATTCCCGTAATTTTAACGGAATTGTTACGGAATCAAATTCCGCTCCATTATTTGAATAATCAGAATAATTATTAGAAAAATAAGACATTTTTATTGTTGCCTTTATTGCTGTATTGTAATATTTGTAATTGTCTGGAAAAACGTTGGTTTTCAAAAAACAACGGAATGATGATTATTTTTTATTTTTGTATCTGTAAATTTGTTTAGGCGAATGTTATTTTGAACAGTTACGATTTATATGATTTGAGGCAGGCGTCTCTTGCGGCAAGAATTTCATCGCGTACTTGTTCGGGATTGATAATTCCAAGAAGTGTTGCTACTGGGAAACTTGTACCTTTTCCTGCTGTTTGAATTTGTAATGTCCATATACCAACAAATCGCATGATAAAATTTTGTACGAGTACAAGGTCTGTAATTTGATCAAGCGGAATCACGCTACGACGCAGGACAATAACACCTCGATCAACATGTAATGTTTTCTCGTACAATTGATACTTGCATGCGTTTGCCTGCATTGGAGAAAGCCACCAAGCAATTCCAAAATAGTAGATAATACCCAAAATAATACCTATTCCATAAACAAACGCTAAAACTGCACAAATACTCAATATCTCTAATGTAAGATATTTTGTAACTTTTTCACGATCAAAATCAATTTCCTTTCCCATAAAAAATTGCTCCAACATACCGTAAATGGCATGGTAAAATATTAGAAACAAAACCAACAAATCAACCCCGACAATAATCTACCGCTACATTTTATCCCCGCCGGTTATATTTTTCAACAATGTCTTGCTCTCATTGTTGGTTGTCCTAAATTTTAAGGAATTAATTTTCCGTTCGCAGATTTTACACACAAAATCGAAAACGATCAGAGAATTTATTTAGGGAACTTCTAATAACTATTTTTTTATTAACCGCAGAGGACACAGAGAACGCAGAGGAATTTTTAATTGGAATCGAAACGTTTAATATTATATTTGATGTTTGATTTAAAATAATTTTTTTTAAATTCCTTTCTGTGAACTCTGTGTTTTCTGTGGTTTTAAAAAGTAAATTTGAGTTTTCAGGAATTTCCTTGTAACAGTTTTAGCATTTTACGGTCGAGTTTATGTCCGTGAAAATTTTCGTAATCGACATCGGGTCGTTGGCTGTCCATCACCCCCATACCGCCCCGAAATTCCCACAAAGCATAACCCCAACCCGCTTCACGCCAATTTGCCAAGCAGTCACTCATCCAACTCAGAACCACATCATGCGGACACGATGCAAACGTCCCAAATTCACCAACCATCACTCCACAACCTTGTTCTTGTAACTTTTTCCAAGGTTCCAAATGATTTCGTAACCACGTTTTGTCTTTAATAATATCACTGCCGACAAATTCCGCATTTTGTTCTGATTCCCGATACTGAAATTTTGGCGGCGGAAGTTGTCCGTTAGAGTATAAATTGACGGCGGTTTCTTTTTTCAAATTTTCGCTCCAAACAGCAATTTGTTTCAACGTCAGCCAATCTCCTTGTGTCGCCCGAAATTCCAACTTTTGTGTTCCCGCCGGAATTGTTGTTTCGTAATCACGATCATAAATGTTCTGATAAATATTCCATTCTTTTCTGAACACAACCGTTTTCCATTCGCCCTCACCTGCTGCCGGTTTGAATTGATGTTCAAAAATCGTTTTACCATCGGCAAGAACCACAAACTTTGTTGCATTGGAAACCGTATCAACTTTCATACGGAGTTTCGTTTGGTTCGGAAATAAACCCGAAATAACCAACGCACCACGAAATTCCTTTTTAACTCCACCTTTGGTATCCGAATAAAGTAAGCCATTGCCCAAAATCAGGGGCCAAGTCGGAACCGGAAAAGTTTTCGATTTGTGAAAGGAAATTTGTGACGGAATATAACCGCGTGTTGCCTGCGCAACTTTTTGATCGACAAGATCGGTAAACGGTTTGGTACCCCATTCGTAGCCGTCACAAATAATCAACCGGTTGGGATCTTCTTCGCGGATTCCTTTGATAAGCGCCTTATGAACCGCAACACATTGATCAAGAATCGGTTCAATTCTGTCCGGTTCATTGAAAAGATTGAAACTGACCAAATCATTTGAAATTCCTTTATAACGTTTCGCAAATGTCTGCCAATGTAATAAGCAAACATCCAACGCCTCCGTGTCTGTCCAAACTTTTTTCGGTTCCGCCGGTCGTGTCACCGTATAACCCGGCGCACGATGAAAATTGATATTAACATGAATACCATATTTTTCGCCAAACCGAATCGCTTCATCAACAATTTCTTCAATAACTTTTTCATCAATTTTGTGCCAATCATTATCCTTGATCCACGTCCGATAATCCATCGGCAATCGAACAAAATTGAAACCAAAATCGCTAATCCAACGAAAATCATCTTCAACCAAACGGGCATTTCGTCCGTTAGATTTTTCTAACAGATTAAAACCTCGCCATTGCGGAAGTTGGTTATAACTTGCGTCTTTGAGCAATTTTTTTTCTTCGGCGTGAACACCGGAAGAAAAATCAGAAGAAAAAGAAGAAAGACCGGCAAGTCCGCTTGCCAACCCCAATTTCAAAACATCACGACGTTGCATAGTTTTACCTTTCAAGTGTGGTAAGATTAAATAAAAATATTAAATCAAAATAGGTAACATTTCAACCATTTAGTCATTCGCGAACCCCATTTTGCCGAAGTGTTTTCACCCGACATTGTAGAAACGTTATGTATTGCGTCTCTACGATTACGGCGGTTAAAACTTCCGGCGGTTAAAACCGCCGGCTACATTGGGAATGCCCCAATTATAGTTGAGAGTGGATAGTTTCGCAAGCGGAATTATTGCCAAAACAGTTGTAATTCCGCATTGCGAAACTATCCACTAAAACTAACCTCATTTCTACCTAATTTCCTAAACAAAAC
>JAISNF010000157.1 GCA_031276415.1 Planctomycetaceae bacterium | reverse complement strand
ATTCCATTTAGCCCCCCCCCCCGTATCTTGCCCAATTTACCATGTTTAACATTTGCTGGAATTTTACCAACAAATTCGCCAAAAACACAAACAAACATTTTACTAAATTTTCCATTGTTAAACTCCTTAGTTTTTACAAAGGTTTTTGAATAACCACCAACACGTTTGCTGCAAAACAAAGCGGCAAGAAATAACGCATTGTGGTCGAATTAGGTTCAAAGTATATCAAAAGTCCTATTTTGTGTCAACGGGGGATATTTTTTTTCGTCAAAAAGAAGACATAGAGAAAAAACTTATCCGCAGATTATTTTTAAATATAAAACAAATCATCTGCGATAATCTGCGAAATCTGAGGATAAGTTTATCAGTATCTTCTGTGGTTAATAAAAATATATTTGTGGTTTTTAGAAGTTTTTTTAGTTAGATTGGGGCAATTAAAAGAGGAGGTCGTGGCATTTTTTTTGAGCATACTGCCTGAATTGACAAAATAAGCCCTATTCTTGTTTTCGTAACTGGTATTGTCGTAAAATCCATTACAACCGAATCAGTCGGATAAATTTAAAAAATTTACCCTTGACTCTCATTTTCCGCCCCCCTAGAATACCCTTGATTGAATAAAACCCAATGACGATTGTTTTTGCAACAGTAAAAAATCAGAAGGGTTTTACTTTGATCGCAAATTTCAGTTCTCTGCAAATTCGGCAAAGTTTATGCCGTATTGTTGCCGTCATTGTTGCGGCGGGAACAATTCCTAGTCAAATCGGTTTTAGGAACTTAACTGCTATTGTTACGAAAGGATTTATCATGCCGGTTTTATCAAAACCCAATCTTTCAGCAAATTCAAAAAATTTTCCGCCCAATCCCACAACCTACAAAACAACAGACATACCGGAATTGATTCGGCAAATTTTCTGTACCGTTAAACAGGAAACCAATCTTGGTGTCCAGGAAATGAATATCTTCTTCGAAAACGGAAAATGGGTCTTGACCGGTTATTGTAATACTTTTTACACAAAACAATTAGCACAAGAAGCCGTGTTGAGAATCATCGGAGATGTCGATTTGATCAATCAAATCTATGTCGCTTAAACATTTTACCGCAATTACGCAATTGATTTATGCCGCTTAGTTTGTGTAAAATATTTACGCAACAAATTTTGCAATGGATGAAATTTTGTTAATTTGTTTCGGTTTAAAGAATAGTATCTGTTTTAACAGTTATTTTCTTTTTAAAAACTTTTCTGATTTTTCCTGATTTTTTTATTTTTTGGATTGAAATTCTCTTTTTTTTCCAATTCGGATAAGTTATATTGGACAAGCGAGAAAAAATCACCTATAAATGATACAAGAGAGTTGCCGAATTGTTTTGGAATCAATTTTTGAGTTGTTCTTCTGATACAGTTTACTCTGTTGTTTTACGATGTTGTTTACTGTTGTTTACCCGATGTAGAGTTACCGAAAGATTATGGATAAAAATCTTTGGAAATGTGTTTCAAATTATTAGGAGAGATGTAATATGAGAATTTCACTATTATTTTTATTGCCGTTATTTTTACTTTCTTTGACCATTGTGCGGGCAGAAGAAGAAAAAACGGAAAAATCCAACGCAACATCCAAAACACCAACCGAAATTGGTTTTTTCGATGCAGTAAAACAAAATCTGATTGAGGCAAAAATTACAGCCAAAAATTCAATGGAAGGACGGGTTACTGTCAAAAATAAATCGGGAATTCCTTTGCGGATTAATTTACCGGATACTTTTGCAGCGGTTCCGCTTGGACAATTTGATGATTTAGGAATGGGCGATGGAGACGGCGGAGGCGGTCGTGGTGGTCGTGGCGGCAGTAGTCGTAGCGGCGGCAGTGGAGGGGGAGCCCAAACAACCGGCGGAGGATTTGGCGGCGGAATGAGTGGCGGCGGAGGTGGTTGGAGTATTCCGCCGGAAAAAATTATCCGTCAGAATGTCAGTATGGTTTGTCTTGAACATGGAAAAAGAGAACCCGCCCGACACATAGATTATGAATTACGCCCGCTCGGTTCTGTTACGGATAAACCGGAAGTTCACGCTCTTTGCAATTTGGTAGGAAACGGAGCGATTGACCAAAATGCGGCTCAGGCGGCTGTGTGGCATTACAACAACGGACTTTCTTGGGAAGAACTAGCAAACAAACAGCATAAACCAAGAGTAGATTCGCCCAATCAAGTGCCTTACTTTTCGCGTGAACAAATGCTTTACGCAATGACGCTTGGCAAACAAATTGAGGAAAAAATCGCAAAAGAAAAAGAAGAAAAAGAATCCAACAAAAACAGAAAAAAATCTCCTTCATACGCAGATGAATTAAAATAAATCTTGCTTCACGTCCCGTATTTCACATCGTCTCAAACTGATTTTTTTTGAATTTAATTACGGAAATTAAAACAAAGGCAACATTTTACACAAAATGTTGCCTTTGTTTCTATTTACGAACAAAAATCAAAACAACATCAATCATGACAACGTTTCGCTCAAACGCCGCCTACCTTTTGATTTCCTAATCGTAAATAAATTAAAACCATATTGGAACTTCTAAAAACCACAAATTTATTTTTATTAACCACAGAGGACACAGAAAACACAGAGAAATTTTTAATTGGAATCGAAACGTTATTTAATGGCAACGTCTAAAAATTTACTTTTTTGGACGAAAAATATTTACAAGTCCTTATTTTTAAGGATGTGATTTTTAAAAATTTCCTCTCTGTGAACTCTGTGTTCTCTGCGGTTAAATAATCTGTGCTTAAATAAAAAGCCGGTTATTAGAAGTTACCATATTGGTAATAATTCCGCTTGCAAAACTAACTATTCACTAAAAAACAATCTGCGAAAATCTGCGTCATTTGCGGACTTGTTTTCTGTATCATTTGCGGACTTGTTTTTCTGTATCATTTGCGGATCGATTGTTTTTTGCAAACGAAGAGGCTAATTTTTCTGCCGCTTTAAAACCGCTTTGAATACAATTGGGAATTCCAACACCATGAAAAGCATTGCCCGCCAGAGCAAGAGTCAAATCAGAATCGGTGAGCAATTCGATTTCCTGTACCAATTCGCGATGTCCAACATGATATTGCGGCATCGTTTTAGCCCAATGTGATGTTACGGTAAAAATCGGTTCTCCGTTTATTTTGAGAATTTTCCGCATTTCCGCCAACAACAACGGTTTTAATTGCCTCTCCGGTAACTCCGCTAATTCCGGCATCCGGTTTCCGCCGGCAAATATTCGAATCAGAAATTTTCCTTCGGGCGCACGATGTTCGTATTTCAAACTGCTGAAACTGCCGGCTAAAATCGGACTTTGTTCGTTTTTAGGAACAACAAATCCCATTCCGCGAAACGACTGTTTGACCTGATCCGAGTTAAACGCCAATGTCGCAATCGCTGTGCCTTCATGTTCAATTTTAGCGAGTTTTTCCGCAAGTTCCGGTGAAGAATTTTTCAAGAGCCGCGATGATTCGTGAACAGGAGTTGCAAGAATTATTGCGTCAAAAAATTCCGGTTTGGTGTTATATGTTGCGGAAATTGTTGGAGAACCGGATGATTTTGTTTCGAGAACCCATTGTTTTTCCGCTGTTTTCCAAATTCTTGTAACTTCCTGACCTGTCCGCAATGTATCGGGCTGCAATTTCGTAACTAAGGCATCGCAAAGTGAAGCAAGACCGTTTCGCAATGTTACAAACATACTGTAACGTGCGCCGCTTTGTTCCGCAAGATTGGCGGCACGGTTGGCGGCGAGTTGTTTTTGCATTGCTCGAATTAACGAACCGTAATTTCGTTCCATTTCGCGGAATCTCGGCAAAGTCGCCAGAACGCTTAGTTTTTCCATATCGGCGGCATAAACTCCGCTGACAAGAGGTTCGACTAATCGTTCAAAAACTTCACGCCCCAAACGGCGGCGTACAAAATTCGCCATACTTTCATCACAATCGTCTTTTCGTGACGGAATAAAAAGTTCAAGTCCGGCGCGAAGTTTACCGAACGGCGACAAGATTGGAGTTAAAGCCATTGGCAAAAGTTTTGTCGGAGCCATCATCAGAAAACCGTCCGGCAAAAGATGCAAACGTCCGCGACGAACAACATAAGTTCGCCGTACAGACGGATTGGTTTGAACAAGTTGTTCCCCAAGTCCGAGTTCTTTGCAAAGTTGAACTCCCCAGGGAATTGTCGTAATAAAATTATCCGCACTCTGCTCAATTTGAAATCCGTCCCGATTTAATGTTTCAAGAACGCCGCCGTACCGGTTACGGCGGTCGAAAACACGAATTGTTGTTTCAGGAGCAAGTTGCTGAAAACGATACGCCGCCGAAAGACCACTGATTCCAGCACCAAGAATTGCAATATTCATATTAACAAAGGAATAAAAATCAAATAACCGTTTAATTTGTAATCGTTCATGTAACGTAAAATGATATGTTTTCTACGCCATGAAAGGGCAGTATATGATAGTTGAGAGCGGATAGTGAAGAGTGGAGAGTGTTCGCAATGCGGAATTATTTACCAAAACGTTTTTTAATCCGCATTGTGAAACTCTCCACTCTTAACTATCAACTGAAAACCAACACCATTTTCACCTAATTTTCTAAACAAAACAACCTCAGTAGCCAAATAAAATAACACACAACAACCTCATTACCTCATGATGATTATTTTTTAATGAGGTAATGAGGTTGATTTTTTATATTACTTTTTGCTACTGAGATTGTTTTGTTAGGAAAATTAGGTAGAAATGAAGTTGTTTATAGTTGATAGCGGATAGTTTCGCAAGCGGAATTACAAACGTTTTGGTAAATAATTCCGCATTGCGAACACTCTTCACGATCAACTCTCCACTCTCCACTATTTAACTATCTTGTGTTTCTTGGTTGGTTTGTATATATTTAGCATTTCATGTACAAAAGTTGACTTGTTTATGAATGAACTGTTTCGTCATTCTCCAAATGTTCGGGCGTTCGGAATTTTGTTTTTCGCTGACATGACGCATGAATTGATTTTGACTTCTGTTTCTCAGGGCTTGGAACCCGATACTTCCGGTTACTGTGTCGTAGCCGAAGATCAGAATATTCCCCGTTATCTTATCAAACGGCTTGAATCGTTGAGCGAATATCAACATCTTGTCCCATTCACATCGGAGCAATCCCCACTTCATCCGGTTGTTTATTCTCATCTGATTTTTCCGGGACACGACACTATCTGGCACACTTTATCGCGGATTGCCGATGCCGGAACTGATTATCAGTTTCAACCCAATCAATTGGCTCACCATATCGTGTTGACCGAACACGAACTCGTTCAGGAAGGTCCGGCATGGCTTTTATCGTTACCGGCGTTTCATCTTACGGACTGGTTGACGCCTTCTGTTTGTTTTCCCAACGGCAGACCGATTCCAACACTCACTTTACCGTCCGACTTGACACGAAGTCAACGAATTGCACGTGAACGCCGTTGGACTGATCCGCACAAAATGATATTGTTTCCGTCAGCAGATGCCGATGCCAATGATCAGGAAACTTACCGGATTTATGAAAACGACGCCCTCATGAATCCCAATCAATTACCTTGTCCGCTTTGGCAGGAATTAACCGGCGATCCCGGATGGGCGGGTATTTTGGCGGAAACTATTCAAACAGGTCAGCAAGCGGTTCTCGTATTTCGACCGGGAATGAATATGTTGCCGCTCATTTTTGAGGCAATTGCGATTTTGCCCGCAGAATTACATTGGAAAGGAACGTTTTCCACTTATTATTTCAAGGATTTGCCGGAACATACCGCATGTCAATGGAAATCTGTTCTCGCCGACTCGCCAATGGCTGAACATCTCTTGAAAAACAACGATTACCTGATACTTGACCTGACAAAACCTTTGGGAACAGTTCCATCAGGAAAATATGTTGAGTTTGCCCGAACAGGATTGGATGAAACATTGCCCAAAAATGAAATTCCTGAAAATCCTTTTTACTCTGAAGATTGGGAAAACAAAAAAATCTTTATTCCCGCCGAAAATTCGCCGCAGCAAGACAGTCAACCAGACAATCAACCGGAAGATCAGCAAGACAACCAACAAACAGATCAGCAAACGGATCAGCAAACAGACGAACCAGCAGATGATTCCGATTCGGAAACTCCCGCCGAACTGTTAAAACCTGAAACGATATTAAAAACGAATCCCGATGATTCTGCAACAATAAAAGTGCCGCCGATTATTACCAAAGAAGTGTTACGGATTCAGACCAAAACGCCGAAACCGCAAAACATGTTGAGTGCTATTCTTAATATGAAATCGCGCGGACAGTTTTATTTTTTGTACGGTGTAACTCTTTTACTGATTTTTGTTCTTTTATTTCTTGTACTTGATCAGGTTACGAATTTAAGTTTGACGCATCTATTTCAGGGAAGCAATCAAACGAATCCGAAAGCGGTTGCCGATTTTCCTGCTAATCAGCAAAAAATAAAAACGGAAGACGAAAAAAATATTCCGCCCAATAAAAGCGATAACACAATATCTGACGAAGAAAAGAAAATCAAACAAAAAGAAGAACAAGAAAAGCAAGAACAAATTCAGATTAACGCCGCAAGAGCCAAAAAAAAACAACTTCAAGATCGGGCAAATACAATTCGATCTGAAATTGAGGAACAGAAAAAACAAGTTCGGAAAAAACTAAACGAATATTTGCTTGATGATAAACTTCCCGATTCGTTGCCAATGTCTGTTCCGCAATTTCAGGACGAACATGTTAATCCGCCGGAATTGAAAATTTTTGCGGAACTGATTGATTTATATCCGTTTGGATTGGCTCTTGAATTGCAATATATCCCTTTGTTGGACATTCCCA
This sequence comes from Planctomycetaceae bacterium, assembly GCA_031276415.1. GTDB lineage: Bacteria > Planctomycetota > Planctomycetia > Pirellulales > Thermoguttaceae > WRKP01. Next base: position 1,892 of record JAISNF010000157.1, on the reverse strand, counting down.
ATGTTCGTGTGGAAACACGCAAACATATTTTTGTTCGCAATATTGACGAAAAGAATATTGATAATAATTCGGATAATAATTCTAACAACAATTCCGGCGATAATTCCGATAATAAAAATTCCGGTAATAAAAACGAATCGTTGGTTGTTGAGGACGAAAATACGTCCGAAAATGCGGATATTTCCGAATTGCAGGTTCCTGTTACGGATCGGTTTGAATGGTTGGTGTTTGCGGTTGACACGGACACGCTTCAGGAAACGCCGATGTTTGATTTGAAATTAACCGAACACGGACTTTCTGTTGACTGGCGGGTTGAAGGAATGGATACGCAACATCTTTATGATACGCTTGCGGCTTCGTTCGGTTTTCTTCGTGTTTCTGTTGAAGGCGATCATGATAAAACAAAAATTCAAAGTATTCCGTTTTTTGAACCGAAAATTCAACAACCGCTTTTCCTGATGGAACATTTTGCGGAACCGAATCAATTGGAATTTTCTGTTGCGATGCCGTTTGCATCGGAACCATGGCGGTCATTTTTCGGAACAACAACAATTCCGTTTGCGTTTCGTTTTGAAGTTACGGTAAAACCGGATGATTTGGAAACTCTTCAGAAGCAGGGAATTAAAAGTATTGAAATAAAGGAAACGAAATTACCGTCTGAGTTTCGTGTTGAATTTCAGACGGATGTTGAGTCAAAGAAAGAGGTAATGAAAACAGTTGCAACCGGAAGTGATGAGTATTCACCGGTGGCGATTTCTTTTGAGGGTGCTGTTGAACTTGAGCGGGTTGTTTGGCATGACCGTTCGGAAACTCAGCGTGATATTCTGAAACAAGAACAAGAAACCAACAACTCTACTCTCGAAACAATGAAAAAAGAATTAGATGAAATTAAAAAAGAAATTCTGGTTGTCGGAACAAAAGCGACTTCGGAACAACGGAAAAAACGGAATGACTTGCAATCGGAAATAAAAAATCTTGAAACGAGAAATAAAGAGATTATTGATATTCTGAACAAAATTCCTTTGGCGCGTGAAAAGGTTGTTAAAAATGAACAACTTCATTTTGATTATTCGGTTTATCTTATACCGTTACGCGATAATGTTACAGCGGTAACAGACGTAACAGATTCTACCGATAAAACAGAAAACATGGAAGACATCGCCGATACTGCCGACAAAACCGAATTGTTACGAAAGGAAGAATCCTTACTGATTATGAAAACCGCAACGCCCGAACAAAAATAATTCGTAACTGTTCACGGAGATTCGTTCAACAAATTATCGTAATAAAAAAACAATCTTAACCGTTGTAGAGACGCAATACATTGCGTCTCTACGATTTAAACCTATTACCGTGAATGATTACAATAATTCTAACTGTCTGAACTTTGATTTTTGGTAACTTCTAATAACCGGCTTTTTATTTAAGCACAGTTTATTTAACCACAGAAAACACAGAAAAAAATTAAAAATTTATTTTAGATTAAAAGTCAATTATTAAATAACGTTTCGATTCCAATTAAAAATTCACTCTGCGTTCTCTGTGGTTAATAAAAAGTTTAATAAAAATCAATTTGTGTTTTTTAGAAGTTTTTCAAAGTAATTTTACGAAAACATTTTACGGATTTTCGCCGTAAAAAACGTGTTAATCCCAAACAAATTCCTATTCGTTTGGGGCAACTCAAATTTAAGGAGCAAGACAAAATGAAAAACACACATGTTGTTTTATCTGTTGGCGTTTTCTTTTCCGCGATGATAATTCTAATGTTGAATCCTTCTGTTTTTGCAGCGGAAAGTTATAAAGGACCTATTGATTTGAAGGCAACTAAAGACGGTTCGAAAATTTATGTTACTAATTATGATGCCCATGAAATTGCCGTGTTGAATACAGCG
>JAISNF010000617.1 GCA_031276415.1 Planctomycetaceae bacterium | reverse complement strand
TGATTACAAATTCAAAAGGTTGACAATGTTTCGGCGGAACTTCGGCTGCCTATTGATATCAACTCATAAATCAGTATAAATTGGTTTTGTGAAAATTTCACAGAATAATTATGAATCGTTTGATTTTTGTTTATTAATTAATACGAACAGTTACGGAATTTTTTTTTTTACAATTGTTCAACTTACCCTTAAAAGAAAGGAATTTTTTTTATGACAAAAAAAGTTTTTTCACGGCGTGATTTTCTTAAAACGGCAACAATTGCCGCAACAGTATCATCCGCCCCAACCTTTCTGCCCGCCCAAGTATTGGGACGTGACGGAAAAATCGCCCCAAGTAACAAAATAACTCTCGGTATTATCGGTGTCGGTTCACGCGGTTGGCATGATCTGAAACGATTTTTGATACAACCCGATGTCCAATTTCTCGCCGTTTGCGATGTTCAACGCGATAGACGTGAAAATCGTAAAAATCAGGTCGAAAAAGATTACGGTGTCAAAAATTGTGATTTGTACCGCGATTTCAGAGAATTATTGGGACGAAAAGATATTGACGCCGTACTCATTGCTACCGGAGATCATTGGCACGCCCACGCTTCCATCTACGCCGCCCAAGCCGGTAAAGATGTTTACTCCGAAAAACCGTGCGCTATTACAATTGACCTTTGCCGTCAACTCGCCAATACTGTAAAACGTTACGGTATCGTGTTTCAGGGCGGAACTCAACGCCGAAGTCTCGGAAACTTCAAAACCGCCGTCGATCTTGCGCGCAACGGAAAACTCGGTAAACTTAAAGAAGTTCACGCCGCAACCTATTATCTGAAAGTTCTTTACGATTGGTTGCCCGCTCAACCATTGCCCGATCCTAATGATATTGATTGGGATCTTTGGCTCGGTCCTTCACCATGGCGACCTTATAACAATAATTATGTCAAAGGCGGTTGGCGTGCTTATTACGATTTTGATTCCGGTGCAAAATTTCATGATTGGGCGGCTCACACGGTTGATCTTTGTCAATGGGCTGTCAGTGCAGATGGCTCCGCCCCCGTCAAATATTGGTCTGAAGATCATATTTTGTACGGATTGTACGAAAACGGCGTAAAACTTGTTTCACGACCAAGCGGTTGGATGGGATTGGGAAATTGCGCTGTACGTTTTGAAGGTGAAGACGGTTGGGTCGAAACAGGCGATAGCGGCAAAATCGCCGTGTTTCCCGATTCACTCCGAAGCGAACTCACAGAAGATTTCAGTATCTACGGCAAAAGAAAAGACGGAACACACGGCGAAGATCCCGAATCGCATATCCGTAACTTTATCGATTGCGTCAAAACACGCGAACAACCCGTCTGTAACGCCGATGTTATTTGCAGTACACATATCGCTTGTCACGCCGCCGCTTTGTCGTGGTTACTGAAACGGGAACTAATTTTTGATCCAAAAACCGATACCTTCCTCAATAACGAACAGGCAAACCGGTTAAAAACCCGCGCATGGCGTGAACCCTGGATCGTTTAAATTTGCAACAAATTATATTTTTTATTAACCACAGAGGACACAAAGATCACAGAAAAAAGCGTCCGCAGATGAATTTTAAAATATAAAATAACGAAAATATGAAATAAAGTTAAAGTTAAAAAATTTTTGTATATTTCGTTGTTTTGTATTATCAAAAAAAATAATCTGCGAAAATCTGCGTCATCTGCGGATTGTTTTCTTTTCTCTGTGGTTAATAAAAATATATTTGCGGTTTTTAGAATTTCCAATAAGTCCTTACTTTCATCCGTATTCACTTTTACCCTAAAATTTTTACCTTAAAACTTTTACCCTAAAACTCAAAATGAAACGAATATTTTTTTGTACAATTTTTGTTTTGCTTGCGGGTTCTTTCCTCGTTGCACAATTATTTGCCCAATCAGGAACACCTTCCAACGAAATATCCGACGAAATAACAGAGAAGAATATAAAAATTCTTCAAGAATTATTCAAAGACAGTAACACAAAACTGTCCGACGAACAATTTTACAAAGCGTCACAAACAATTTTCACTCTGACACAAAACGGTACGGAAAAGGCTGTACCGGAATTGAAAAAATTGCTTGTTTATGAAGAACTAAACACCGCCGCACGCACGGCGTTGATCAACATCGGTGATGCCGGTGTTGCTGCGTTACGCGAATCACTCGAATCGCTTCAAGGAAAAAATCTGGCTGGCGTGATTGAATCATTGGCTTCTGTTCGTAATGCGGAATCAGAAACGCAACTCATTAAATTGACCGAAAATTCCGATCCGGTTATTGTGAAATCCGCAATTCTTGCACTCGGAAAAATTGCTTCGGAAAATGCGGTCAAGAAACTAAAAACGATTTTATCAAACAATAATTCCCCTTTTCAACAAGACGCCGCAACAGCAATCTTGTGCGCCGCCGAACAACTCCTCGCCAATAATAACAGTAACAACAATGCCGATAACAATAATTCGGTTAATTCCGCGATAGAAATATTCAAAGAGTTACAAAAACATCCAGAGTTTCCCGCAGTCTGGATTGCCGCAACGCAAACCTATGTTTTGCAGGACGAAACCAACGGACTCCCAATATTGACCGCTCTGCTCACTTCCGATGATGAAACCGCTTTCAAAACGGTATGTAATATCGCCGTCAAAATGAAATCGCCGCAAATATCCAAATTGATTCTTGATAATTTGCAACGGTTTTCAGGTTACAAAAAGTCGGTGCTGATTGAAATTCTCGGCGTCCGAAAAGAGCAATCGGCTGTACCGGAATTGATTAAATCGGCAACATCAGAAGACGCCGTTGTCAAAATCGCTGCAATTAAGGCGTTGGGCAAAATCGGTGATATGCGAAGTATTGACACGATTTTCGTTGCAATTAGTTCTTCGGACAAAACGGTTGCTGACGCCGGCAAAGAAAGTTTGGCAATGTTACAAGGAACGGAATTTAATACGGTCATGATAAAAAATCTTGATTCAAATAATAAAATTTTCCGGCTTGCGGCGTTGCGAGTGATTGAAGAACGGCGTATCACCGAAGCGGTTGGAAAGATCAGGCAACTTTTTAACGATTCCGATATTGATGTCAAGGTTGCGGCTTATCGTGCGTTTTCACAGATAATTATCGCAACACCGGCAGATTTGGAATTTCTGATCGATTTGTTTCAAAAATCAGGTTCCATTTCTGAAGCGGAAAAAAGCGGTTTGCAGGAAGCGTTGACGACGGTTTGCCGTAAAATTCCAGCCCGTGATGAAAGTGTTACTGTAATAGAAAAGTTCAAAAATACCGGCGATACGAAAAATAAACAGTTTTTAATTGATTTATTGTATCTTATCGGAAATCTTAAAGCGTGTGAGGCGATTGTGGATTTTGCCAAAAGTACGGAAAATGAGATTGCCGATCATGCGACCATGTTGCTTGGTAAATGGGGTTCGCCGGAAGCGGCACCGTTTTTGATTGATCTTGCGGAAAATCATCCGGTTGAAAAATACAAAATTCGGATGTTGAGCGGATATCTCAGGATTATTCGCCAGTTTGGTTTGCCGCTTGAACAAAAATTCGCCATGATTCAAAAAGCGGAAACAATTGCGAAACGTGATATTGATAAAAAACGTATCACCGAAATAAAAGAGGATATTCAAAATCAATTAAAAGCACAACCGATTTTTGACGGTAAAACGTTTGAAGGTTGGGAAGGGAATCTTTCTCTTTTCAGAATTGAAAACGGCGCAATTGTCGGCGGTACATTGGAAAAACCAATACCGCGCAACGAATTTTTATGTACCAAAAAAGAATACGGCGATTTTACGTTACATCTTGAAATCAAGATATTGGGCAAAGACGGCAAGGAAGCAAACGCCGGTGTTCAATTCCGATCTAAGCGGTTGACCGAAGATCAAAAGCGACCGAATGAGGTTTCGGGTTATCAGGCGGACATGACGGAAACAGAAAAATTCTGGGGTAGTCTTTATGACGAAGCCCGACGCAATAAATTTCTTGCCGAAGCCAATCCTAATGAAATCAAAACGATTTTTCGTCCCAATGATTGGAACGAATTAAAAATTGTTTGCAAAGACAATAATATCAAACTTTTTGTCAATGGCAAAATGACGGTTAATTACACAGAAAACGATGATAAAATTCCCAAAACAGGAATTATCGGTTTACAAATTCACGGCGGAAACCCAAGTGAAGCATGGTACAGAAATATCAGAATCGAAGAATTATAAAATCTGTAACCGTCTATTTTCTTAACCACAGAAAGTAAAAAATTGTCCGCAGATTACACAGATGAACGCAGATGATTTTTAAAATATAAAATAACGGTAATCCTTCACGGTAATAGTTTTAAATCGTAGAGACGCAATGTATTGCGTCTCTACAACGGTTGACGATTTTTCAATCTTAACCCCGCCAGGGAGGAGATGTGCATAACCGTAGGTTGCGATTCACTACACCTACGGTTATACATAATCTCGTCCCTAGCGGGACTTAGGAAAGTTAATAGTTAATAGTGTTCGCAAGCGGAATTATTGATGTTGCGGTTTTAATTCCGCTTGCGTCAAACTTCATTCCCCCCCCTAATTTTTCCGAACAAAAACAACCTCTGTAGCAAAATTGAAAATACACAACA